>JAJRWH010000018.1 GCA_024276935.1 Deltaproteobacteria bacterium | reverse complement strand
GGCCATCAGAGCTTTAGGGCGGCATCTGTGTCGTATCATCTTCAAAATGTTCAAAGAGCAGAGGGCTTATGTGCCACCTAAGTGAAATTTTTACTTGAAAATCCCAGCGGGATGTTCAGGCATGCAAAGTTGCAAACTTGTACTGAGTTGTTCCTCTGTAAAAAAACCGTTCGTATGATGCAAGGTTACAATCACGCGAACGGTTTTTTGTGTTCGAAAGATGTCTTGCCTGCTCTTGTAATAAAAGACGGCGTTGCAGCGAGATACATCGTTTAGACCACTTGTTCAAAAGTATGCAGCAGCTGATCTGTCTGGGTGCGTTGCTCCTGCTGCCAGGGACCAACGACAACCAGGTGCAACTGTTTGGTGGTGAAAAGCTCGCGACACAGGGTCTGGATCTGGGTGTTGTCAATCATTTCGATTTCACGTCGGTCCTGTTCGAGGGTGCGCAGACAACCGGCCTGTAGCCCCCAACCGTAGCGGACTGCCATGGCTTCGGGTTGATCGAGGGAGAATTCGAGGTCGTAGCGGTAGCTGGTACGTGCAGCTTCGAGGGTGGCTGTTTCCAGGGGATTTCGGCGCAGACCATCCAGAACATCGAGGGTTTCTCTGAGAGCCGCAGACAGATTTTGCGGGGCAACAGCGAGGTCGATGGCGAAATAGCCGGTATCGGACAGCATTGAACAGTTGGCTTCTACCGCATAGGTCAGACCACATTCTTCGCGCAGACGCTGGGGCAACAGGGCACTGCCTCCCCAGCTGAGGATACGGCGTAACAGACTGTAATGCAGAGGACGGGGATCGTTGCGGCCGTTCATCGGGAACGCCAGTTGTAAACTGATCTGCGAATCTGAATCCTGTGTCCATTGCTGGTGGGGACCTGGCTGTGGAGGCCGGGCAGCCACTGCGGTCAGGGGCGCTTCTCCCTGCCAGTCACCAAAAAACTGTTCAACTGCACTCAGAACTGCTGCCCGTTTTTGTGGCCCACAGCAACTGATGACCGTGTTTTGGGGGACATAGTGACGGCGATGAAAATTCTTGAGTGCTGAAAGATCAATTTCGGCCAGTGACTGATTGCTGCCGATCAGGGGCATCCCCAGCGGTTGCTGCGGCCAGAGCAGGCTGGCCATCAGATTGTCGGGATTGGTCTGTTGACCCTGTTGATTGTAATCCTCACGTGCTTCTTCCAGAATGATGCGGCGCTCGATCTCAAGATCGTTGAAGAGTGGTTTGCGTAGCATCTCGGCAAAAATTTCAACACCTTCAGCAGCATGAGTTGGATGGAGTCGACTGTGATAGCAGGTGCCTTCAGCATCAGTTGAAGCATTGACAGCTCCGCCGATTGTTTCGAACGCTCGTTCGATGTCATGGCTGTTTGCAAAACGTCCGGCACCACGAAATAGCATGTGCTCCAGAAAGTGGGAGATACCGCTTTGTTGTGCCGTTTCGTGACGGCCACCTGTGCCGATGTAGCAGACCAGCTCTGAATTATGCAGATGGGGCATCTCGACCGTGACCAGGCGCAGGCCATTGGCGAGAGTGTCAACGTGATATTCGGGCATATGTTCTTTTCTAAGGTTTTGGATGGATAATTTCTCGGCCACCATGACTCTGATGACCCCGTTTGGCAAGGTAGAACAGCTGTAGCAGAAAAGCCAGCAGAAAGAGCAGGGTGAGGATACCGGGAAGTGGACCGATGCGGGCATGAACGAGAAATTCCTGCCAGTTTTGGGCATTGTGCGGATGGGAGATGAGTTTGAGGATCCATCCGGCGATCATGACCAGAAACAGATAGATATAGTTGGCCCGCAATCGCTTGGCCAGAGCTTCAACAAGGGACATTTTGTATTGGGGATAGCGTAGGTCAGATGCCAGTTCTGCGCGCCAGAAAATCCCTTCATCGCCAAGTGGATCGAGGGGCAGGGTGCCCTGACTGATGATCGAAAACATCATGTTCTGGTTCATCAGGCGTACGCGGTACTCATAGGCATCATAAAAACGAAACCGACGGGCCTCGACAAACAAAAGCAGGTAAAGGATGGCCAGACCGAACAGAAAAAACAGATGGGGGATTTCCGGGTGACTGAAACCGAAACCTAAAAATGCTGCGGTTCCGGCAACAGCCCAGTTGGTGGTCCGGTCAAGCCGCTCGCGCCAGGCGAGACTGCGCTGGACTTCGGCTCGGTAGTAGTGGGCGAGCGCGGTGACGATTTCGCTGCGCGAAAGTTTTTCGTCGTTCATAAAAGCCTCCAGCCGTCCGCCATAAGAGTCAGACGGATGAAGACATTATATCATTCAGGGAGCTAGTGAGGGGTAAGGAGTGAGGTGGAAAGGTTTGTCTTTCGATTGTGATTTTACACCTCACACCTCACACCTCTAGCCTTCAAGCCTTCAAGCCTTCAAGCCTTGAGCAAACGCGCCGCTTCCTTGGCATGGTAGGTAATGATCAGGTCGGCTCCGGCCCGTTTCATACTGAGCAGGGTCTCCATGATCAGGCGATCTTCGTCGACCCAGTCGTTGGCGGCAGCGGCTTTGATCATGCTGTATTCACCCGAAACGTTGTAGCAGACCAGTGGCAGATCGAAGTTGTTGCGCAGATCGCGGATGATATCGAGATAGGCCAGCGCCGGTTTGACCATCAGGAAATCAGCCGCTTCCTGTACATCGAGTTGTGCTTCACGCAGGGCCTCACGGCGATTTGCCGGATCCATCTGATAAGAACGACGGTCGCCAAATTGTGGTGTGCTTTCGGCGGCATCACGAAAAGGGCCGTAGTAGGCGCTGGCGTATTTGACGGCGTAGCTCATGATCGGAATCTGCTCGAAACCGTTCTGGTCGAGAATGTCACGAATGGCTTCGATCCGACCATCCATCATGTCAGAGGGGGCCACGATATCGGCACCGGCTTCAGCATGGCTGAGGGCTTCAGCAGCGAGCAGCTTGAGGGTTTCATCATTGTCGACATCACCCTCTTTGATGACTCCACAATGCCCATGATCAGTGTACTCGCACATGCAGACATCGGTAATGACGGTCAGCTCTGGAACGGCTTCTTTAATTGCGCGGACTGTGTTCTGGATGATGCCCTGCTCACAGTAGGCATCAGAACCGAGGGCGTCTTTGGTTTCGGGGATCCCGAACAGAATGACGGCCTGAATGCCCAGGTCGTGAACCTCTTTGGCTTCGATGACGATATTGTCAATTGATTGCTGATAGATGCCGGGCATCGAGGGGATTTCTTTTTTGATATTTTCACCAAAGGCAGAAAACATCGGATAGATCATATCCTCAACCCTGAGATGGGTTTCACGGACCATCGCACGCATGTTGGCATTACGGCGCATCCGGCGGGCACGATAAGCGGGAAAGTACATGGTTTTCTCCTTTTCCGGAGTCGAGGTCAGCGGGTATGCTGCCTCTTTCCGAAAGCCGATTAGACATTTACAGAGTGAGGCGTCAGGGGTGAGGGGTGAGGAGTAAAATCAAAGAAAAAAGGTTTTGAATTTTCACCTCACACCTTACGCTTCACTCCTCACGTATTACTGTAATATTCGACCATTGCCGCAACCAGATCGTCAAGGGTTGATTTCTCCGGTTCCAGTGCGACCTCGAAGCCGTGCTTGCGGATGGTCTGTGAGGTCAGCGGACCGATAGAAAAGAAGTCGGTTGCTTTTTTAAGTTTTTGCAGCTCGTCACCAAACATGGCGTGCAGGTTGTCAAATGTTGATGACGAACTGAAGCAAATGGCATCAAGCTCACCCGTCTCCAGCAGATGACGGATCATCTCCTGTTTTCCTGCGGGAGCAATGGTGCGGTAGACGACCGGATCATCAACCTCGGCTCCGGCAGCACTCAGGCTGTCGGGAATCAGGCGCCGGGCAATTTCGGTGCGGGGATACAGATAACGTTTGCCTGTGACACCACGGCTTATAAGTTCTTCAACCACTCCTTCAGCCCGAAAATCCTGCGGAATCAGGTCAGGTTTGAGCCCGTGGTTTTCGATGGTCCTGGCGGTTTTGGGGCCAACAGCAATAATTTCAATTCCGGCCAGGGCGCGCAGGTCAAGATTATGGTAACTCAGACGGTTGAAAAAGCTCTCAACGCCGTTGGCCGAAGTCAGAATCAGCCCGGTGTACCTGCCCAGCTGGGACAAGGCCTGATCACAGGCGGACCAGTCCAGCGGTTCGGCAATCTCGATGGTCGGAATACAAATGGTTTCAGCCCCCTGGGCCTGGAGCAGAGCGACCATTCCGGCGGCCTGGGCGTAAGGACGGGTCAGGAGAAACCGTTTGCCGAACAGGGGCAGATTGTCGTACCAGCGCAACTCTTCACGGTAGCGGACCACCTCGCCAATAATAATGATCGCCGGGGGCTTGATCCCGGCCGTTTTGACCTGGTCTGCAATCTGATCCAGACGACCGGTCAGGGTTTGCTGACGCGGCAGAGTTGCCCAACGAATCACCGCTACCGGAGTCTCAGGCGCCCGGCCATGCTCGATCAGTTTTTCGCTGATCATTTTCAGGTTGGTCATCCCCATATAAAAGATCAGGGTACCAAGGCCGGTTGCCAGTTTTTGCCAATCGAGACTTGACAGTTTGCGGTCAGGACGTTCATGGCCGGTCAGCAGGGCGAGGCTGGTGGTAATGTCACGGTGGGTCAGTGGAATTCCGGCATAGGCTGCGGCAGCAAAGCCGGCGGTGACTCCGGGGATAACCTCGAAGGGGATCTGCTGCTGGTGGAGAATGGTTGCTTCTTCACCACCGCGCCCGAAAACATAGGGGTCGCCCCCTTTCAGGCGGGCAACACTGAGACCCGCTGAGGCTTTGTCGACCAGCAACTGGTTGATTTCTTCCTGTGGCATGCTGTGTTTGCCACAACTTTTGCCGACATAAATCCGCTCCGCAGAGCTTTGGGCATAACCAAGCAGCACCGGGTTGGCCAGATAGTCGTAGATGATCACATCGGCCTGTGCCAGGCAGTCACGTCCCTTGATCGTCAGAAGGCCCGGATCGCCGGGTCCGGCACCAATCAGATAGACCTTGCCAGGTTTCACCCTTTGCTGTCTCCATTATCGTTGAACGTTTCGCATCCGTAGACTTCATTGAGGATGGGGCCCGCGCCCTCTTTGAGAAGTTGTTTGGCCAAAGCGACCCCGGTGGCTTCGGCATCAGCCAGGGCGCAACGGGTGTTCTTTTTGATCATCTGCTGGCCATCGACACTGGCAACCAGTGCGGTCAGATCGAGCTGGTCTCCCTCAACAGTACCAAATGCTGCAATGGGGACCTGACAGCCTCCTTCAAGGGTGGCAAGCACTGCACGTTCGGCGATGACTGCTGCTGCGGTTTCCGGGTGGTTGAAGAAGTCGATCAGGGCGTTGGTTTCGTCGTCAGCGAGACGACTTTCGAGCCCCAGAGCTCCCTGGCCAATGGCGGGCAGGCAGGTTTTGGGATCGAGGTATTCCCCGATTTTATCGTCAAAGCCGAGGCGATGCATGCCAGCGGCCGCCAGAACAACCGCATCCAGGTTGTCATCGATCAGCTTCTGGACCCGGGTCTGGACATTGCCGCGAATATCGAGCATGACCAGGTCGGGCCGCAGACTGAGCAGCTGGGCCTTGCGGCGCAGAGAGCTGGTGCCGATCCTCCCCCCTTCGGGGATGTCGGCAAAGCTGTTGCACCCTTCCTTGAGAACCAGGATGTCGCGGGGATCTTCCCGTTCGGTGATGCAGCGCAGACCGGTTCCTTCGGGAAAGAAGGTCGGTACGTCCTTCATCGAATGAACCGCGATATCGATTTCGTTACGCAGCATGGCCTCCTGGATTTCTTTGACGAACAGTCCTTTGCCGCCAACCATTGCCAGGGGCACATCCAGAATCTTGTCGCCCTGGGTTTTGATTTTGGTCAGGCTGACTTCAAGATCCGGATAGCGTTTTTCAAGCTCTCCCTTGACCCAGTTGGCCTGCCACAATGCAAGGGCGCTGGCCCGGGTTCCGATCCGCAGAGTTTTTTTTGCCATAGGGATTGCTCCTTCTATTTTTTCAGTTCAGTTTCGTCTGTGACGACTGAATCTTCAGGTTTGGGGGTGGGCAGGTCAAAAAGGGTCCGGACGGCGTCGATGTAGGTCTCGCCATCCTCACTATTCTGGGCATTTTTAAGAATCGATGTCGGTTGGTGAAGTATTTTGTTGACCAGTGCTCGGGTCAGTGACTCGATGGCCTTGGTTGTTTTGGGGTCAGCGGTCAGGCTGGCCAGGGTTTTCTTGACCTCGGCCTGGCGCAGATCTTCCAGTTTCTGACGCAGGGCAACGACGGTTGGTTTAACTTCCAGGGTCGAGAGCCAGCGATAGAATTGCAGAATCTCTTCGTTGATGATCGCTTCGGCCTTATCGGCCTCTTTTTTGCGCTCTTTGAGATTGGCCTGTACCACGCCTTGCAGGTCATCGACATCGTAGAGATAAATATTGTCGATTTTGTTCGCTTTGGGATCGATATCACGGGGGACAGCAATGTCGATCAGAAACATCGGCTTGTTACGGCGCAGACGGATAACCTCGGAAAGCTTTTTTGCTTCGAGGATGTAGTCGGGAGCTCCGGTCGAGGAGAGGACAATATCAACCTGATGAAGCTGGTCGCGAAAATTATCGAAGCTGACGGCGCGGCCCTTGAACTCTGTCGCCAGTTTTTCTGCTCTGGCAAAGGTTCGGTTGGTTACCAGAACCTCGGCCACACCATTATTGATAAAGTGGCGGGCGGCCAGTTCACACATTTCGCCGGCCCCGATCAGCATGACAGTTTTGTCTTCGAGATTGCTGAAGATTTTTCGTGCCAGTTCGACCGCAGCAAAAGAGACTGATACCGCATTGCTGGCAATCGCGGTTTCGGTGCGAACCCGTTTGGCGACCGAGAAAGCCTTGTGCATGAAACGGTTGAGGATCAGCCCGGCGGTTTTGAATTCGCTGGCGTAACCATAGGCGGTTTTGATCTGGCCAAGAATCTGGGGTTCACCGATGACCATCGAATCGAGGCTGGCCGCAACCCGCAAAACGTGACGGATCGCCTCTTCACCGCGCAGGTCGTAAAGGTGCTCCTCGATCTGGGTGAATGGCAGTTGGTGAAAATCAGCCAGAAAATGTTGCAACTGGGCAATGGCGCGTTCAGGTTCTCGACTGGTGGCGTAGAGTTCAACCCGATTGCAGGTCGAAACAATAATCCCTTCGCTGATTGTTTCCAGGGCCAGCATTTGGTGCAGGGGTTCGCCCATTGCTGTTGGCGGGAAGGCGACCTTCTCGCGAATTTCTACCGGGGCTGTTTTATGGCTGAGCCCCACGACCAGTATTTGCATCTCGATACCTCGAGTTCGGGTCAGTAGGGCTTGCTCTGAAACGCTTCGAAGGTGTGCATGCCGTTAAGCAGCAGGTTGGCACCCAGAAAGGTAAAGAGCAGACAAATAAAACCGATGATGGCGAAAATTGCGGCCCGTCGTCCGCGCCAGCCGATACTCAGGCGGCCATGCAGCAGGGCGGCGTAGACAAACCAGGTCATCAGCGCCCAGGTTTCTTTGGGGTCCCAGCTCCAGTATGTGCCCCAGACCGATTCCGCCCAGGCGGCGCCACTGATGATCCCCAGGGTCATCAACGGGAAACCGAAGGTCAGCGCCCGGTAGTTGATGCTGTCCAGGGTGTCCAGGGAGGGCAGACGATAATAGAGAGTTGAAAAACGTTTGCTTTTAAGCATGCGATCCTGGAGCAGGTACATGACTCCGGCACCAAAAGCCAGGGCGAAGGCGGCATTGCCAAGAAATGCAAAGGTGACATGGAGGGGAAACCACCAGGAGTTGAGAGCCGGGTTGAGAGGCTCTACGGCCCGGGGAGCAATCCCGCTGCCAAGCATGGTAATGACAGCCAGAACGCTGGAGAAGGCGCCCATAACCGACAGCCGGTAACGCAGGTCGAACAAAAGAAAAATAACGACCAGGCACCAGGCGAAGAAGGCCAGCGATTCGTGCATGTTGGTGACGGGGGTGTAGCCAAGCTGGGTGTAGCGCAGAATAAAGGAAACAAACTGGATCAGGGCACCACCGAGCAGCACCCAGCGTGCAATCTGTCCCGGTTTTTCCTTGCGGGCGACAACATGCAGCAGGTAGAGAACGGTTGCTGTCAGGTAGCAGAGAAGGACCATTTTGAAGAGGATGATATTGAGACTCATGGCGTTCCTTCTGGTATCCCGAAATTTCTGGTTTGATCCGTTTCGGGGAGTGAAAACGACAGATCTTTCAAAGCAAAACCTGCGCCAAAATGTTTGCAAAGCAGCAGATCCAGCGCCTTGACGTCGGATCTTTCGATAAGAGCCAGCAATCCCTGGTCAATCAGCTGAAGCAAAACCTGTTGATTGTAGGGAATTTGCCGCGACTCAGTCAATACCTTTTGCCGAATGGCGGCGACCAGGCGGGTTGCGGTCTGCCAACTGGCGGGGATCATCTCGTCCAGTTTGTCGCGCAGAGCCGCTGCCATGGCCGGGCTTGTCCCGCTGCTTGAAACAGAAATTGTCAATGGCGGACGTAGTAAGCAGGCCGGGGTGGTAAAGTCGGAATCTTCCGCGTTGTCGACCCGACAACAGAGAATTCCCAGTGTGGCAGCTTCACGGGCAACCTGCTGGTTGATTTGAGGGTTGTCGGTTGCGGCAAAAATCAGCCGTGCCGAGGTCAGATCTTGTAACTGGTATTCCCGTTTGAGGTGGGTGAGCTGCGGGTGTTGTGGCAGCTCGCTTGCTGGTGCAGGGTCGATAATTCTGATCCTGGCTCCGGTGGCGAGAAGGCCGGGGAGTTTACGCCGGGCAACTGAACCGCCACCAATGATAACAACCAGCTGGTTTTCCAGTTGCAACGCGATGGTGTAGTCACGGGGAGAGTTCTTTTGCCGGGTTGTGGGTTTGCTGCTTTCAGACGCCAAACAGTTCACCTTCGACCAGTTCGCAGAGCAGATGACCGCAGATCAGGGATAATTCTGCCAGCCGCGCCGGGGAGTCACCCGGCAATTTGATATTGAGTTCGTGCTGGCGTTCGTTGGTTTTGTCCGACGTTTTTTCAGGGCCGATCATGACCAGCGAGCGACTGTCCTCAATCTGTTCAAGCAGATGACTGATCTGTGGGGAGTCCTGGTGAGCGGAAAAAACCAGAAGCATATGCTCACGTTCGTTGTGAGTGCGGTATTCGCGGGCAAGAATTTCATGAGGCTGGTGGTCTGCCAGCAGTGCTGCGGTAAAGGTTGAATTGCCACCAAGAGCAACCGCAGGCAAGGGGGGGCGCTCAAAGCCGAGTCGGTGTGAGAATGCGCTTGCTGTTTGTTGCGCAACTGCTTGCAGTGAACCGTTGCCCGCCAAAATCAACTGGCCACCACGGGTGAAAATTTCGGCCAGTTCATGGCCGATCCGGATCAGGGTGTCTCCCTGTTTGCTCGCCAGTTCATCGACCAGCGAACTGATCAGATGACAGCTGCGTGTCAGTCGTTCCTGCATGCCGTTTTGAATCCTCTCTTCCCCCGTCACAGCGCCAATGATAGGAGGATGATGAGAGGCTGTCAAGAAAGCTGAATCTTCCCAGATCCTCTTGATTTTTCTGGTGGGTCATTTATAGTGGGAAAGAATTTGTGAAACGTGATTATCATGTGCCCGTAGACAAAAGGAGACAGGCTGATGGCAGGAGATAAGGTGCTCGAATTTACCGATGATAACTTTGAAGCAGAGGTACTACAGTCTTCGCAACCGGTACTGGTTGATTTCTGGGCCACCTGGTGTGCACCCTGTAAAGCGATTGCTCCGGTTATCGACGAGCTGGCTGAGTCCTACGAAGGCCGGGTCAAGATCGGTAAGGTCAATGTTGACGAAAACCAGGCGACACCCGGTCAGTATGGTGTACGCGGCATTCCGACTCTGGTTCTGTTCAAGGATGGTCAGGTTGTCGATCAACTGGTTGGTGCCGTTCCACGCAATCAGCTCGAAGGGCTGCTGGGGAAGGTTCTCTAATCAGGGTTGAAAATTGTTTGTCTGATAAAAAGCCTCCGCAGCAAGCGCTGCGGAGGCTTTTTTGGTCGTGACGCAGGTATTTTGTTCAGTTTTTGATGCGCTCAAGCAGCTTGCGAATCTGCTGCTTTTGGCTTGTCGGAATATAGGCTCTGGCGAGAGAACTGAGCAGATCCTCTTTGCCCCTTCTGGCCTGCTGCATATCCTGTTCTGCTTTGATGATGTTTTTTCTGGAGCCATATGTCTTGTTGCGGATCGCTGATTTGCGCTCATCCAGAGCACTTTCATAGGTTTCGACCAGTTTTTTGGCTCGAGAAAGCATACCGGCGGCCTTGTTGTTGCGATCAGTACGTGCCTGGTCCTCTTCTTTGACTGCTCGCTCAAAGGCCTGATTATCTGTTGTTGACGGTGGCGTCGCAGGGACAAAGTTGACGTTGCCAGAATTTTCGGGGGAGAGAGTTTGTCCCTTTTGGCGACATTCTTCGGGCAGACTCATCAGGTTGTCTGCGATATACAATGCCCCCCTGGCATCGCGGCAGGAAACAGTTTTTGCCCCTGCCAGGGTCGGTTGTAAAAAACCACAAAGACAGAGAGCCAGCAAAAGAGCTTTCATCTTGTCTTCTCCTTGATCCGGTCCGGGCCGGATGGGTGTCGAGAAACCGGAGCGCCTGAAGTTAATTGTAGCGTTCAGAGTTCTTCCCGGCAAGTTGTGGCCTGAATTAACCTGTTCAGGAATCTTTGCGACTGTCGACCAGCAGGGTAACGGGGCCATCGTTGATCAGTGATACCTGCATATCTGCCTGAAACTGACCGGTTGAAACCTGAATACCCTGGTTTTGCAGTTGTGTAATAAAGTATTGATACAGTGGAATGGCCTGGGCGGGGGGAGCTGCCCGTGAAAAACCTGGTCGGCGGCCTTTGCTGCAATCTCCCAGCAGGGTGAATTGTGAGACAACAAGTGCAGCACCACCTGCGTCATGCAGCGACAGGTTCATTTTTCCTTCCAGATCTTCAAAGATTCTGAGCCCGGCGATTTTGGTTGCCAGGTAGTCTGCATCGCTTTCGTTATCCTGTTGTTCGACACCGAGGAGAATCAGCAAACCCTTGCCGATTTCGGAAATTTGCTGCTCCTCAACCTCGACCGATGCGCGGCTGACCCGCTGGATGACGGTTTTCATTCAGATTCTCCTGCCAGTTGTCGGAGTAAGGCCAGATTCCGCAGGTCGTATTCATGCTCATCGCCCTGCGGTGTCTCAAGGATTTTAGCGATCTGGTTGAAGCGTCGATCACGCATCAGGCAGGTAAAACCGGTGACCCCGATCTGGCCCTGGGCAATCTGTTCGTGACGGTCGACTCGTGAACCACAGGCTTTTTTACTGTCGTTGATATGGAAGAGGCGGATTTTTTCGCAGCCGATGATCCGGTCAAATTCTGCCATAACCCTGGCATAGCCTTCTGTGCTGGAAAAGTCATAACCTGCGGCAAAGACATGGCAGGTGTCGAAACAGATCCCAAAATCATGTTGAGGAACCAGGTCCATGATTCTGGCCAGCTGTTCGAAACGCCAGCCGAGGTGACTGCCCATACCAGCGGTGGTTTCAAGCAGAATCTGGACCTGTGGCGGTGCTTCGGCCAAAATCTCCTTGAATGCGGTGGCAATACGTTGCAGACCGATTTCTTCACCCGTTTCCAGGTGAGCACCTGGATGCATGACCAGAGATCGAATATCGAGTTGTGCGCAACGTTCCAGTTCATCCCGAAAGGCTGTCTTTGATTTTTGCCACTTTTCTTCGTCTGGTGCTGCAAGGTTGATCAGGTAACTGTCGTGGACAAAGACCTGAGAGATGGGGCTGCTCTGACGGGCAAGACGAAAGGCATCGATATGTGCAGGATCAAGGGGTTTGCTCTGCCAGCGGCTGGCGTTGCGGGTGAAAATCTGCAAGGCGGTACAGCCGAGCTGTTCCGCTCGGGGAACAGCTTTTTCGATGCCACCGGCAATCGAGGCATGAACACCAAGGGGCTGCTGAGTCATCACGGGGAATCCTTCACGGTTATGCGCTTTGCAGGGCGACAGCTGCTGAACGGGCATCGGGCACATGTTGATCAACATGGCTTGCAGAAGGTCCCTGACCGACCAGGATAGTTGTCATACCGAGTTGTTTGGCCGTGTGCAGGTTGTTAAGGGAGTCTTCGATCATGACGCAGTGTCTGGCGTCCAGATCCAGGGCGTGCAGGACATTGTGGTAAGGGTCCGGGCTGGGCTTGGGTTGGTAATTGGCGATGCGGATATCGAAAATATCAGCAAAAATACCGCCAAGACCCAGGGCGTCGATCACCTGGTGAGCGTGCTCGCGTGAACCATTGGTGAAGACGTAGCGGGCAACCGGCAGATCCGCCAGGGCCTGACGTAATTCAGGATCGGGGGCCAGTCGGCCTTTGACATCAACGTCATGGACAAAATCGAGGTACTCTTCGGGGTCTATCGAGAAATGTCGTACCAGTCCCTGCAAGGTGGCACCATAATCTTGCCAGTAGCGGCGCCGCAGGCCATCCACCTTGTCTGGAGTAATTCGGACAACGTCCTGCATGTATCGGTTGATCCGGATGTCGATAAGGGAAAAGAGATCTTTTTCCGGGGGGTAGAGTGTGTTGTCCAGATCAAACAGCAGGGCTTTCATGAGTTTTCCTGTGGATACTGGCCAGAGAAGACTTCGGTGGCCGGGCCGGTCAGATAAATGCAGTCATCGTCTGCCCACTCAAGCTCGAGCAGGCCGCCGCTCAGCTGGTTGTTGATTTTGCGCCCGGTCCGTCCGCTCAGTACCGCAGCAACAGTTACCGCTGAAGCGCCGGTACCACAGGCCAGGGTTTCTCCTGCACCTCGTTCCCAGGTCCGTTGCCGAAGGCTGGAGTTGGAGAGGACACTGACAAATTCAACATTGGTACGACGCGGGAAAAGCGGATGGTTGTCGATCAGGGGGCCGATTTTATGAACCGGAAAGGTTTCACAGTCATCGACAAAGATGACACAATGTGGATTACCCATCGACAGACACCAGGCTTCAAATGTCTGGCCACCGGCCTCGAGGGTGATTCCCAGGGCATCGGCTTCGGGATCTCCCCCCATGGGCAGGTCGGCGCGACAAAGACGTGGTTGCCCCATATTGACTCGAACCCTGTCAACCTGACGTTTGTCATCACAGAACATCTGGAGAGACAGGACCCCGGCTCCGGTTTCGACTTTGATCTCCAGGCGATCGACCAGGCCGTGGTCCCAGGCATATTTGGCGACACAGCGGATGCCATTGCCACACATTTCGGCTTCTGAGCCATCGGCATTGAACATCTGCATACGCAAATCAGCCTTGTCAGAGGGTAGAATCAGGATCAGACCGTCCGAACCGATTCCGAAATGACGATCACTGACTGCAATGGCAAGTTGTTCGGGATGCGAGACCTTTTCTTCAAAGCCGTTGATATAGACATAATCGTTACCGGCACCGTGCATTTTGGTAAATCGCATCACTAAGGTCCCTTGTCGGTTGTTATGGGTGAAAAGCCTCTGCTACTATAAACGCGAGTCATGTTCAGCGACAACTGCAAAGAATATATTTCAGCCGTATGGCGAAAAGGAGAGCTTATCTGATGGCTTATAATCTGAAAACCAAAATCTGGCAGACCGGTGCTCTTGAATGGTGGGGGATGATCGACAATGAGGATTTGTTCCTGGGCAGTCGCGAGTTTCCCCAGCCTCCCGCAGAGGGTGATGAGTGGCTGGTTGTGGCAACGGGTGACCGTTTCAAAATTATCGAAGGTGAAATCTGCCGGATAGCGACCGGGGAGAAACAACCTTGGTAGCGCTTGAGGTTTTACAGATTGCCGCAGGGTCGATGGATAATTTTGCCTACCTGGTCAGCTGTTCGCAAACCCGCAAGGCCCTGGTGGTTGATCCTTCATTGGCTCCCCAGGCAGTTCTGGACGCCGCGCGTGCACAGCAGCTGACTATTGTCGGGTTGCTCAATACCCATGGACATCCTGACCATATTGCCGGAAATGCCGAAATTCTGGCAGCTGGCGATGTTGTGCACTGGGGCCATCCAGCGGATCTGCCGGATGCGGACCGTCAGCTGCTTGATGGAACCGAGGTCCCCGTTGGGGCTGGTTGTGTTCGGGTGCTGCATACTCCGGGGCACAGTCCGGGGTCGGTGGTGTTACAGACGGGGGCCGGATTGATTACCGGTGACACCCTGTTTGTTGGTCGTTGTGGTCGGGCCGATCTGGTGGGTAGTGATGTCGATCTGTTGTATGACAGTTTGCAGTGCCTGAAACAGCTGGATGAAAAGCTCAGGGTTTACCCGGGCCATGATTACGGGGTGCGACCGGTGTCAACCATTGGTGATGAATTACGGGAAAACCCATTTTTCAATGCCCCTGACCGGGCCAGTTTTATCCGCTTGCGAATGGGGTAGTTCGGTTTGTGGACAGGTAAAATAAATCAGGCCGTCGCTGTTCTGTCAGCGACGGCCTGATTATTCTGGTCTTCACGTCGCGAACTTACTTGTTGGTCTTCTCCGGATCGATAGCATCGAGGGAGAAGTCTTCTTCGGTCTCGGCAAAAATATCGGCATCGGGATCTTCATCGGCATCAAAGCCAAAATCAGCTGAATGATCCTCGGTGATGTCGGCAGGTTCTTCGAGGGTTTCGACGGGCTCTGTTGCGTCGAAAGAGAAGTCGTCAGCCGTGGTCTCCTCTGCTGCCGGAGCTGCCGGTTCTTCGGCCGTCAGTTCCTGATCGAGAGGGATCGGTTCACTGGGCTCTTCGATCTTAAAGGTTGGTTCCGCAGCCTCTTCTGTGGCCGCTTCCGGTTCGGTTACCGGTGCCTCATCAACGGCTTCTTCTGTGGCGGCGGTTTCTGGTGCCGGGAGGGTTTCTTCGACTTCATCCTCGGTTGGCACTTCTTCGAACAGCTCATCAAAGGCGAGGTTCTCTTCGTCTTCACTGTCGCCCATGAAATCAAAACCGAAATCATCGGCATCATCGTTGCTGCTACTGCTGAAATCGTCGATGGCGACATCCGAAGCAGCTGTTGCAGCGGCAACGGCCTCTTCAGCAACTGTTGCTGCAGCTTCAAGTGGCATCTCCGAAAGAAGAATGCTCTGAATGTTGAACCGGGCCCTGTGTTCTTTCAGGTCCTTGCCGCATTTTTTACAGCTGTCGAGGTGATCGAAGCTGTTATATCCGCACTTGGGACATCTCATGACAATTCCTTTCCATTCATTCTGGATGAAAAGCCGCCCTCATTTAAGAATCAAATCTCCATAAACATATTGTAAAATCGACAAGATGGCAAGTCCGGCGGTTTCAGTACGCAAAATTCTTGGTCCCAGACGCAGGGTTTTGAATCCGGCCGCCTGTGCCTGCCGGGCTTCTGTCGCCGAAAACCCGCCTTCAGGTCCAACCAGCAGGCTGATTGATGTCGGGCTTTTTTGTGGCAGCCGTTGCGGCAGGGGAACAACGGCCTCTTCCCAGAGCACCAGCTTGAGATCACCGCGCGCACTGGTCAGAGCTGAGGAAAAGTCAGAGGAGAGATTGACCTCGGGAACAAAAGGTTGACCGCATTGGCGGCAGGCTTCCTGAACAATTTTTTGCCAGCGTTCAAGGCGGGACGCTTTTTTGTTTGCTGTAATTTTGACGACAGCACGTTCGCTGGGAGTGAGAAGGAAGCGGGTCAGACCGAGTTCGGTTCCTTTTTGCAGGATCAGCTCGACTTTTTCTCCCTTGGGAAGAGCCTGAATCAGCTCAATCTGAAGTTCCGGCGCGGTGAGCTGAATTCGCTCATTCAGGGTCGCCTGGTTGCCGGTGGATAAAAGTGTGCAGCGGGCAATGGTTCCCTGTCCGTCAAAGAGCTCAAACTCTTCTCCTGCGGGCAGACGTAGAACCCGGGACAGGTGACGGGTTACCTCAGCAGGAAGATCGATGCACGCCCCGCACTGTTCCGGGATCTGTTGACAATAGAACCGACGCATTGTTCAGAGCTTCTGCCAGATCAGGCAGACCCATTCATCTTCATAGGTTACCTGAAGCAGTTTGAGGGGTTGTCGTGAAAAGCCCTGCCGGACGAGGTCTTCTTTTTCTTTGAGGATACCGGATAAAAAGAGATGCCCACCGTCGCTGAGGCGGGTAACCAGCTGGTCGGCCAGCCGCAGGTTTTCTTCGGCGAGAATATTGGCGACCACCAGATCATAATCGCCAGACAGTTGGTCAAGCGGATCACTGGTGATTCGAATCTGTTTTGCCAACCCATTTCTACGGCAATTTTCCTGAGCTACCTCACAGGCCAGCGGATCGATATCACAGGCCAGAACAGTTTGGGTGCCAAGTGCCGCTGCGGCCATGGCGAGAATTCCTGAGCCGGTACCGACATCCAGCAAACTGTCTGGAGCCTGACCCTGATCAAAGAGTTCAACAATCGCTTTCAGGCAGAGCAGGGTTGTCCCGTGGGTGCCGGTGCCAAAGGCCATGCCGGGGTCCAGCTCAAGAACGACCTCATTCTTTTCAGGTCGATAATCTTTCCAGCTGGGTCGAATGATCAGGCGCTGGCCGATCAGCATGGTTGAAAAGTGTTGCTTCCAGTCTTCGGCCCAATCCTTCTGGCGGACCAGTTTTCGTTCGCCCAGGGCGAAGGATCGATCTGGAAAAAGAGTTTTCATCTCCTGGAGGATCTCTGTAATACCTGCTCGCAGTTCCGCTTCGTCTTTTTCGAGATCGAAGTAGGCTTGCATGCTCAGATCGGTATCGGGAGCGATTTCATCTGTCGGGACGATGAAACTGTCCAGATCACGTTTTTCAACCAGAGTTCCGGCACAATCGAGGCTGGCCAATTCGGCACAGACCAGATCAACGGCTGGAGCAGGAACCAGAATTTCAATGGATTGCCAGTCAGAGTTTTTCATGGCTCTTTAAGTATCATTCCAGGTTTCAGAAAACAACCACCGGGGCTTTCTTTATTGAGGTCAGGCTGAGAATCAGTTTGAGGTCGGTTTGGCTTTTGCTGTCGGTTCACAGGCGGGGAACTGCAGAAGGCCCCAGCCGTAAACCGGGTCTTTGCCAGGGGCTCCCAGGTCGCGGGCCTGTTGAAACAGCTGTTTCCCCTGTTCAGGATGTCCTCCCAACTGGGCGAGTGCGGCACTGACCAAAGGGGCTGCCATGGAGGTTCCGCTCATATAACGACTTTTTTGATTCTCTGCGGCCACCCAGAGATCGACTCCTGGTGCTGCCAGATCAATATAATCACCTTTGGTGGCTGCCGGGGCAATCCGGTTTTCACGATCAACCGCTGTAACGGCAATGACCATTTCTTCTGCTGCCGGGTAGCTGGGCATGGCGTCGGAACCTCCATTGCCTGCTGCAGCGACAATCCCGATTCCGATTCCTGTCACACGTTGAATGGCGGCTTCCACCAGGGCGTTGCGCTCGCCTCCCAGACTTATATTAATCACCTGCACCTGTTGGGAGACTAACCAGTCTATGCCGGTCAACAGGTTTTCGGCGCTGGTGAAAGAATGCCCCTGTTTGTCCTGCTGCATGACAATCGCATTGAGCAATGTGGCATGGCTGACCAGCCCCCCCAACCCCGCCAGTGCGGGATTGCCGACCAGTAATGAGGCGATGGCAGTCGCATGTCGGGTTTTGGCGGCCTTGCGTCCGCGAGAAAAGACGGTTTTCTGAGAAATTTTCTGCCCCTTGAGAGCCGGGTGATTCTGGTCGATGGGACCGTCAAGAAGACCAATGCGCAACCCTTTGCCGCAATCGGGCCTGCTATTCAGGCCAACTCCCTGATAGAGAGAGGTTCGGTCATCTTCTTTTGCTGCCGGACGATAGATGTGGTTCAGATCGATCCAGAGTGAGGGATAGCTTTCGCGGATCAATTGGCGAACCTGGGGAGCTGTTTGCCCCGCGGAAACACGAAAGGTGCTGATGACCATTCCGAGTGCGGTCAGCTTGCGGCGGCGGATAGCTCTGGCCTGGGAACTGGCCAGTATTTGTGCCAGTCGTTTGGCATCATCCATTGATGCTGTTACCGCGACCAGTTCCTGCACAACGTAGCTGTCGGGATCAGATGGTTGTTTGAGCTGTTGCAGAGGCTCCGGCAGCGGGGGAAGGGGGGTGCCGAGCAGACTGCCACCGCTGGAAAAATGCTCTAACTGGTCGAGCCTGCTGTTTTCCTCAGTCGGACGATCATTGTCAGGCGGGAAAATCTGTTGCTGTTGATCGGACGGTTGCTCCGTCGTTTCAACCGGAAGAGGGTTGGGAGGAGCGGTCTGATCGGTTTTTATTGTCGTCGGGGCCGAGATCAGTTCTGGGTCCTGGCGAAAGACTGTGGGAGATGAGGAGGCAGGGAGGTCCAGTGAGGCCGCCTGACTCGAGGCTCCCATGACAAGACCAAGGAGCAGCCCGACAATGAATCGCCGGTAAGGTTTGCTAGTTTTTCTGCACATAATCGACCACGTCTGATTGTTGCAGCTGGCTTAACACTTCGGCATCATCGGTTTCGGCGGCCACCGCGTAAAGCCCTGAAGCTCCGGGGCCGTCGATAATTCGTAAATGATGCTTACGTAACAGTTTCTGGATTTGACCCTGGGTGGCTTCTTGAGTAAAACGGATCTGAAATGTTGCGGCAGTGGCTGAAGCCAGGGGTTTGAATTGCTCGATCCGGGAAGGCTGGTTGAAGAGGATCAGACTTTGGACCACTAACAAAAACGATGCCGCCAGGGCAGCAAAACGCCAATATGACAAACGTTGCTGTTGTTTGCGGGTGAGGATCTGTTGCTGAAAACGTCGCCAGGCGAAATCCAGCGGAAGGTCAGCGGGCTGAATCTGCTTGGTGCTGGTGCGCAAGGCACTGAGAAACAGCAACTCCTTATGCAGGGTGTCTGAATCGGCAACAGCGGCGGCGATGGGGGAAGATTCGCTGTCGGGCAGGCTGTTATTTGCCAGCCAGGGAAGATCCTGTTGAAAATCCTTTATCGAATCAGGTAATGGCATGAATAGTCCCTCTTCCGGCAAAGCGTTCCAGACATAGGCGTAAGGCCTTGCGGGCATGGTACATTCGTGATTTAACGGTTCCGGTGGGACAGTTAAGAATTCGGGCAATTTCGGGATAGGCCATATCCTCGTAAAAGGCCAGATGAATCATTTCGCGTTGCAGCTGGTTGAGATGTGAGATGCAATGTTTTACCCACTCCCGGTTTTGTGCTGCGGCAACCAGTTGATCACTGAGTGGTGAGTCGTCCGCGCTGGTCTCGTCCAGCTCGTCGTGGTGATGGCGTTTTTCACGGCGAAAATGGTCGAGCAGCTTATGGCGAGCAATCCCGATCAGCCAGCTGCTGATCGAGGCCTTTTTTTGATAGCTCCCGGCTTGCTGCCAGACGACGAGCATTACCACATCCAGAATGTCAGTTGCCAGAGTCTGGTCTTGTGTCCGGCTCAGAACGTAGCGGTAGACGGTTGTGGCATGCCGGTAGAAAAACCGCTGCATGGCCTCTTCATCCCCGGCATTGATAGCGGCCAATTCTTCAATGTCGTCCACGGTCATTGAAAGTGAATACTCCTGAAATCACTGCGGGCAATAATATGACCGTCAGCGGCCAGAGCGATAATCCTCCAGTAATAAACCTGACCACTTTGCAGATGCGCACGCGATAACTGGTTGACCTGAAGCTGATTCTTCTCTGCCGGGACGAGGACTCCGGCTAGAGGTGCGGTTTTTTGTGGCCCGGGAAGATCAGTATCGCGTTGTGGCTGGGAATAGATTTCCAGCTGATAGGCAACCGCATCGGGAACCCGGCTCCAGCTGAAAAGTGTCGCGGGAGCCAGAACAGAGTTGGGCGCAGGGCTGGAAACATGGACCTGATTGATCTGGAAGTTTTTTCTGGCCTGTCCGCTGCGGTCAACGGCATAGCGAAGCAGCGGCAAGGTAAAGCCGAGAGTCGGTTTGTCAATTTTTAACCGAACCAGATAGTTGCCGCTGATTGTTGTGGGCAGCTGAGGTGATTGCAGGACAACCTGGCTTCCTGCCAGCAGATACTGTTTGCGGCTGGTCAGCGGGATGTAGATAGGCTGCCCCTGGGTGCTGGGCGGGCTTGCCACTTCCCAGCGATATTCAAGCAGGCCTGTCCCCTGGTAACTGAGAATAGCCCGAGCCTGCAGCTGGCTTTGCGGGGAGACAACGGCACTGATATGGCCATCATCATATTCCATTTCGACGCGCCGGACAGACAACTCATTGGCGGTCCCACCGAGGGTAATGACGAAGGTTACGACACCAGCAGTGCTTGTATTGTCCGGAATATCCGTAAACTGACGGGTATAGATAAACCGGTTGAATCCTTTTTTCTGCGCCAGGCGGATAACACTTTGCGGAACAGTCAGGGCTTCGCTGATAGCAAACAGGGTTTGTCCCGGGGCCTGAATATTACGTGAAACCTGAAGTGTTTTACTGACAGTTCCCAGCAGACTGTTGTCGGGGGCCATAAAAACGCCACTGGTTGAAGAAACGCCGATAAGCCCGGGGTTGGACACATTTTCGATAATCGACCAGTTGACGGTGCTGCGGGCTGTGCCTGTCAGAACAACCTGTGAGGGCGTATTTGTTGCGCTGATGGCGCCCAGCTGAGCATTGGCAAGCGAGGCTGACAGGCAGATCAGTCCCAGGGCGAGGTTCCGGATGGCGATAATTCCAAGATTTTTCATATCATCAGTACCCCTTTTTATTGTGCCTGTCCGGCCCGTAAAGGCAGAACGGTTGTCAATGTCAAAAATGACTGGTAGGTGTCGATGCTGTTGGTGGCATCCAGATTATCCTCAAAATCTGAGTACTGAACACTCAGTCCCAGTTCAAACCCGGGACGGTTGCGTTGTGCCGCCAGCAGTAACCAGTTCAGGGCCAGGTTGGCTGAAAAGGTATCACTATCTATTGAGTCGTCAGTTGTCTGGTTTTGGTTCAAACTCAAAAAGCATGAGCCACTTAACTTGTCAGGCAGAAGGATGAAGGATGTTTGCAGGCTGTAGGTAATGCCGGTTGAGGTCTGGTGGGTGGACTGGTCTTCGGTCTGATCGTAATTGATGGCTGGAGCCAGGGTGAGCCGGTCCAGATTCAGGCTGCCATCAAAGGTAGCACCCCTGGTGTCTGTATCACTCTGGAGTCCCGTTTGATCTCGAAAGCTGCTGGAGATCAGGGCAACACCCCAGTTTCCACGGGGATAGCTGGCCGTGATACTGCCCTGCCAGCTTTGCAGACGGTTGTCGGCTTCTGTTCCCAGGTATCCGCTGGGGGTGCGGGTCTGATTTTGTGTTTGCTGGCTGTAGGTCAGGTTGAAGCTGGGAGTTCCAAGCCAGAAAGAAGGTTTTTTCGGTTGTGGCGACCAGTTCAGACTCAGGCTGCCGAGGTCGGTTGTAATCCACGGCAACTGGGCAATGTTTTCAACATTGTCCTGCTGTTGTTCAAAGCTGCCCTGCAATCCCAGGGTTGACCACTGCAGGCCGCCGAAGGTTCTCACGAGGCGTCGGTCACTTGGCAGGGCCTGATTCGCCAGACTTTTGAAAAAGGTTCCTATTTCACGGGCTTCAGCACCCAGGTTCCAGTTCAGGCCGTGGGCCGTGACATCATTGAATGTTGCCAGCAGGCTGTAGGCGGTGTCATCTTCAGCGCCCAGGGTGTCGGAGAGACTGTAGTCATAACTGGTTCCGGCATACTCGGCCCGCAGGCGCAGGCGATCACTGAAGAGCTGGCTGTCTGCGCTCAGGGACCAGGCTGAGCCCTTGGTAATGTCAGGATCCAGCCCGTCGATTGAGGCAACCATCCCCCCATCATCGCGTCCACGGCCCTGTAAAAAGGTTCCACTCAGGTAAAGGGCTCTGGTATGGCCAGAGAGGGGATTACTGGCGAAAGTAATGCCATTTACCCGACGATCTTCATCGCCAATGGCCAGACCGTGAGAGAATCCGCTGAGATCTCTGGTCGCCAGAGAAAATCCGGTAATTTGTGAGTTGAAAGCCGGAATCCGTCCTTCGAGAGAGGCTCCCCGACGGCGAAAACTGTCCATCACCAGACTGGGTGTGCCGACATTCTGATGGCCGATCCGGGCATCGACATAGCGGTTGCCGACATTCAGTAAAAATTCACCATTGTCCAGTGCCCGGCCATTGGGCTGGCTTTCTTTGATGCTGTCCAGCAACAGGTCAAACTGTCCGCGGGTGTGCCAGTCTCCATTGTCGGCACTGAATCCAACCTGGCTGCTGCCTTGCGCCTGCAACCTGTTTGCGGTGGGCTGGTCCAGATCTTCATCGGCCACACGATAACTGGTTGTTACCTGGGTTTCTGCTGCAGCAGAATACTCACGAAACAACGCAGATTGTCTGACCTCAAAACTCCAGAAGCCCAATTCAAGGATGCTGCCATCAGGGGCGTATTCGACTATGCGCAGTTCATGACGGCCGGTTGCCAAAGGCTGGATCGGTTTGAAGATCGCAAAATCACCCTCACGTTCGATCATGGCTGTGATATCGACAGCATCAAGTTCGAGAGCCAAAGACTGCAACGTATCATCTGGAATGTCCGCCGGAATCTTCAGGCGAAAAGGCTCAGTTGGTACTCTGTAACCAGGGTGATCTCCCTGAACCAACAGAGGTTGCCAATTGGCAAGGGCGGATTGTCCGAACAGGCACAAGATCGCCAGGATAAATCCTGGTGGTATGATCGGCCATACTGATTTCATAGGTAAACACCTTTGATAAGCATTTAAGTCGCAGTTGTTTTGGTTGTTGTCAGTGGCACAATAATGTGGTTTGCAAAAACTAAAGTTTTCCCGATGTTGCCCAGACCGAGCCTGGGGCCATGTAGGATCGCAGACGATACTCATAAGGGAATCGACAGGACCAGTCATCGCCCTTTTTGAAAGACATTCCTGGTTTGGCTTTGACAGGGACTGAAATGGTGGAGGTTCCTGCTGTCGCTCTGAACCGGACCATTGCGACACCTGCTACCTTGCTATTTTGTGTGATGGTGCATGAGACGAAGGTTGCTGATCCCAGGCTGGGAGACAGATTCAGATTTTGAATTTGCAGTGGGACCTGAAAGGTCACCTGGGTTGAGCTGGCCGTCGCGGGAAAGGTGCCGACCAGAGTCAGCCCGGTTGCCAAGATTCCGCTTATCAGCAGTTTCTGAAAAAAAGATTTCATTTTAAGCTCCTTTCTGCCAGAGCAGAGGGGGTAAATGGGGGCAGTTTTGCAATAATTTTGTTAGTGTGTTTTGCCAATCAGCTTCAGCTGACCAGTCCGGATACGGTCCGGTGCTGGTTGCGCGGCTGGTTTGCCAATCAGCTTCAGCTGACCGGTGCGGATGCGATCTGGTGGCGGTTGCACTGCTGTTTTACCAACCAGCTTCAGCTGACCAGTCCGGATACGGTCCGGTGCTGGTTGCGCGGCTGGTTTGCCAATCAGCTTCAGCTGACCGGTGCGGATGCGATCCGGTGGCGGTTGCACTGCTGTTTTACCAACCAGCTTCAGCTGACCGGTGCGGATGCGATCCGGTGGCGGTTGCACTGCGGGTTTGCCAACCAGCTTCAGCTGACCGGTACGAATACGGTCCGGAGGCTGCGGGGTGTATGTCCTGGGGGGTTTTTGCAGTCTTGACGCCGGAGCCCAGGGCTTTGCAGCCTGACATAGCGCAGGAGAAAGGGCACTGATCAACAGAAAGATCAGGGCTCCCGTTATCTTCATCGCCGTTCTTCCCGGGTGATCAATGCCTGCGCGTATCATAGATTCGCCTTCCGTCCGCTCCGGTGTTGAAACAGCTCGAATCGGTATAGCCATCACCGTCAGAATCTTTTCTGCCGACAGTTGTCGGGTCACAATCTTCGTTTCTGCCATCGGGATCACATATTTCGACATTACCGGGGAACATGAGTGCATCTTCGTCGTTGCAATCGTCTCCCCCTGAGCGAATTGAACTGTGGCCGTCACCATCGATATCTTCCTGCTCATGCCGACAGAGATCACGTTCCTCATCGCAGTAATCGCGGGTGAAGGGATTGTCATCGCGACGGCAGATACCATCAACTCTGGGTCCACTAAAGCGACCATTGACCCCCGGAGGTTCGTCGCCGGGAACGCAGCCCTTTATGTCTGCCCGTGGATCATCCGGCTGGCAGATTTCGCGGCCGTTACAAAACAGGCCGTCGTCACACTGTGCGTTGCTGGTGCAATTTCCCGCATAGGCTGAAACAGGCAATCCTGAAGTAATAAGCAGGATTCCCAGAACTCCGCCAGGTAGAATCCATTTTGATTTGCCAAAAAACATAATTTTTATCAATCCTTCCTCTGTCAGCGGGCTGGAGGGCAGTCTTGCCAGCGTGAGGGGTCGTTGTCATCACAGTCATTACCAACGTCCGCCAGCCAGTTCCCACTGCGCAGAGCTGCTTCGATATCCACAGGGCAGACCTTGATCATCGTTCCCGGATCACCATGCAGATCACCATCGACATCAGCAAATTTGTAGGTACCGACATCTTCATCGATCTGGCCATCACAGTCGTTGTCCTTGTGGTCGCATACTTCCGGGCGCCCCGGAGAAATCTCGGGATCACTGTCATCGCAATCAGCTCCCGAGAGGTAGGCCTCTCGCTTAAGAGCACGCATTTGCTCCTGCATTCTGCGTTCTGCTGCTGCAATGGCCTCGGTGACCTGACGTTGCAAACTCTTGAATTTTCTGGAGCGCAACCCGGCCTCCTGGATCTCCCTGGCAGATAGCGCCCCTCTGTTGGCCTGTGCCGTTGAGTGCGAAAGCCCTGGCAATGAAAAACCACCGGGTCTCGGTGCGGGGGGAGTGGAGGTCTTTTTGCCAGGTGTTGGGTGAGGTTTGTTTGTTCCCGCTGAAACAAGAGAGTTTGTTGGTGGCGCTATGAGTCGGGGTGCCTTTTTGCTCTTTGGTGGAATGAACCCGTTTTTATTCTGTGGTGTAATTGGTTTGATCCGGGCGAATCCGCCTTTTGGTTTCTGTGGGGAGGCATCGGGATTTACCGGTGCTGGTCGGAGAATATTTGTTTTTGCCGGGAGCCCCGTTGGTCTGGGGGCAGGATTTGGTGTTGTGAGTTGGTTCGGTTTTATCGGGAGCTTGCTCTTTGCCGGTTTGACTCTGCGTTCTTTGGGATGAGGAAGATTTGAGGTTGGTGGGGTGGTCAGGGTTGTGCTGTGTTGGACCGGTGCCACAACGGATTTTGTCGGGATGCCGGGTTTGGGCTTGTCTTTTTGGGCCAATTTCAACGGTTGTACTTTTTTCAGTGGTCGTGAGTTGCACCGTTTCAGAGCCTGATTGCTTATGGCGGCACCTGTTTTACCGAACATCCGCAGTGGCCCAACAACCTGGGCCAGAGCTTTACAGGCTTTCAGTGGTGGCGTTGCCCACGCCGCTGTGGTCGTGCAGCGCTTGCCCCGGCAGTTCCATCTGGCCCCTTTTACGGCAACAACTCCTTGTTTGTGGGCTTGTTGTTGCGTGGCCGCGGTATAGAAATAGGTTTTTACAGCATGCCCTGCAGAGCGACTGATAGTTGGTTTTGCACTTAAAGAGGGCTTTGGTTGCTGGGGCTCAATTTTACTGCCAGGCGTAGGAAGGGAATAAGGTCCGGCCATTGCAGACACCCCGCACCAAAGCAACGGAATCACTGTTGTCAGCAGCAGGAGCCAGATTGTTCTCGGCATTGATTTGTCCCTCCGTGTACTACCAGGTTAACAAGAAAAGTGAGAATTTCCGGGCTGTTCTGTTGGTGATAATTGTAGGTCGCAGTGAAAGGAGAAAGGGTTCATTGTCGTGCCCGTTGCTCTTGTGGGCTGGCCCGGTTTTATTTATGAGACAAAAAGCGGGGCATTGCAGGTTTTCGTGGTTACGAAGAGAGCGGGTCGCCGGTGGGAACTGTCTTTGATGGTTATATTCCCCATGAATCAGGTAGGCAACTCTTTGGTATATTGTTAAGCTCAATCCTTCCTCAATTCCCTTACAAAATATCCCAAAATGACGCGTAAGTCAAAACACTGTTTTGCAGGCTGACGACAAGCACCGTAGACTGTTGATAGTAAAAACCTGAAGTTTTATTGGTTGCGTTTGATTAGGCGCTTGACAAACAAACTGTTTTCTGGCTCAATTCTGAGGTTCGACCAATGAAAGATCTGGCATTTAATGGTATTTTATACAGGATATGGATCTTGGCCGGGTGGGACTCAGGTTATTAAAAAAATATTAGACTGGCTTGCGCAGGGGGGTCCTCTCTGTTAGAGTGATATAGCCCTTTCATGAGGATTGCTTTATGGTTTCACCCCGAGAGGTTTTTCTCCTTTCTGATGCAACGGGTGAAACAGCCGAAAGTATGGTTCAGGCTGCTTTGAGTCAGTTCGGTGAGAAACCCGCGCTGTTACGTCGTTTCAGCAACGTTCGCAGCAAAAACCAGATCTATGAGATCCTGGATCGGGCATTGACATCGCAGGCGCTGGTTGTTTTCACCTTGGTAAACAGCGAGTTGGCCCAGCTGGTTTATGAAGAATGTGACGCGCTGGGGCTTGCCTGTCATGATTTGCTGACCCCTTTGCTGCGACGGCTTGCCGAGCAGTTGGGACATTCGCCGCAGGAAATGCCTGGCCTGTTGCGGGGGATGGATGCAGAGTATTTTCGTCGGATTGATGCGATTGAGTTTACGGTCAAGCACGACGACGGTCAGGAATGCCGCAACCTGCACAAGGCCGATATCGTTCTGGCAGGAGTTTCGCGGTCGAGCAAGACGCCGGTTTCCATCTATCTGGCACATCGAGGCTGGAAAGTTGCCAATGTGCCGATTGTTGCCGGTATCGACCCACCGCCAGAGCTTTTACGGGTTGACCCGACCCGGGTGGCAGGGTTGCTCATAGAGCCACAGCGTTTGCTTGAACTGCGGGCGGCGCGGTTGGTCAATATGGGGCAGAATCCGCGGACTGCCTATGCGGATTATGAACGAATTGAAGATGAGATCCGTGCCGCGCGGCGGCTTTTCCGCAAGCAGCGCTGGGCATTGATCGATGTTTCAACCAAAGCGATAGAAGAAACCGCAAATGAGATTTTACACAAATTGAAATTGAACCGAACCTGATGTTTCGAGACTCGGTGAACAATCGAGGTCAGACCATCACCACAGGAGTGAGCACTATGCGAATTCTGGTTGTTGAAGATGAAAAAAAGGTTGCCAGTTTTATCAAGCGCGGTCTTGAGGAAGAGGAGTTCAGCGTCGATGTTGCCTATGACGGTGAAGAAGGGATCTACATGGCGGAAAATACCGCGTATGATCTGATTCTCATGGATGTCATGCTGCCCAAGAAGGATGGACTGACAGCCATTCAGGAGTTGCGTTCCAGGAAGGTCAAGACCCCGATTCTGTGTCTGACTGCCAGAGATACGGTAGAAGATATTGTTTCCGGTCTCGATATCGGCAGTGATGATTATCTGACCAAGCCCTTTGCTTTTGCCGAGTTGGTCGCGCGGGTTCGTGCTTTGATTCGGCGGGGTTCTCAGGATCGTGGTGCCGAACTGTTCTTCGCCGATATGCGGCTTGATCCGGTAACTCACAAGGTTTGGCGCGAAGGAAAAGAGATCGATCTGACCGCCAAAGAGTACGCCCTGCTGGAGTATTTTATGCGCACTCCGAATCAGGTGCTGACCCGGACGATGATTGCCGAGCATGTTTGGGATTATACCTTTGACAGCTTCACAAATATCATTGATGTCTATGTCAACTATCTGCGTAAAAAGATTGATCGCGATTTTGACAAAAAGTTGATTCATACTGTGCGTGGCGTCGGGTATGTCCTGAAGGAGACCGACTAGTTGCCACCCCGCACCCTTTGTGCCCGCCTCACCCTGATTCTGCTGCTGATTCTGCTGCCGATTCTTGGTGGAGGCGGGCTTTTCTGGTTCAGGGGCGCAAATCGCCACCTGCGGACAGAGTTTGACAAAACCCTCCTTACGCTGGCTGCCCAGGCCAGCAGCCTGATATCAACTTCGCTTCGAGATCTTCCCGACGGGGAGATCTGTGCCTCCCTCCAGCAACTGTCCGGGCAGCGAGGAATCGGGGTCTTTTCTCTGACGGGCAAACGGCTTTGTCGTGTTGGTGATTTCCGGTTTCCGGGTGATTCGCTTGCTGCGATCCCTCTGAAAAAGGCACTTTCAGGTCAGGTGCAGTTCTTGACCTCCCCTGAGAGCAAGGGGGAGGTCCGCAGTCTGGTTGTGCCCCTTTATCGTCAGGGGCGCATTACCCGGATTCTTGTGGTCAGTGGTCGCTACTCAGGCCCGCAAAAGATTCCGCCATCAATATTGTTTGTTTTTGTAGGACTCCTGCTCACAGGTCTGTTGGGGGTCTTGCTGTTTTACCGGGGCGTACGTCGTCAATTGCGTCCTCTGGCAGAATTGCCGGAACAACTGGCAAAGGAAAAGACCATTGCGATAGCTGAAGAGGCTCCACAGGAGATTGCTGATTTACAACAAGCCATTGTTGCGTTACGGAACCGGTTGTCTGTCGAACGTGATCAGGCTCGTCAGTTCACGGCGGATGCTTCGCATGAATTGCGGACCCCGCTGACGATTCTGCGTGGTGAAACCGAAGTGGCTTTACGCTGGGCTCAGGATCCGGAGGAAATCCGCAAGGCTCTGGTTTCAAATCTGGAAGAAATTGATCGGATGAGCCGAATCATCGAGGATCTGCTTCTGCTGTCCAAGAGTGAAGTGGGTGAGATGCCATTGCAGTTTGAGGCTCTTGAGTTGGTTGAGTTACTGGATGATCTCTGTCAGCAGATGCAGATGCTGGGAGAAGAAAAAGAAATTTCGGTTGAGTTTTCAACCTCGGATCCCAAGATTCATATTCAGGGAGATCCGTTGCGGTTACGGCAGTTGTTTTTGAATCTGCTATCCAACGCGCTCAAATATACCCCACCAAAGGGACAGGTTAAAATGCGGACAAGGCTGCTAGGATCTCTGGTCGAAGTCAGGGTGATCGACAGCGGGATAGGGATCGAGTCTCAGCATCTGGCCCATATCTTTGAGCGTTTTTATCGGGTAGATAAAACCCGGAATCGTTCTGATGGTGGATCAGGGCTTGGACTTTCTATTGCGCAACTTGTGGCCGAAAGTCACGGTGGAAGTATTCAGGTTCAGTCGCAACCGGGTCAGGGAAGTGAATTTGCGGTGTTCCTGCCCTGCGAACAACAGTCTGCTTCGCCTTCAGATTCAGGAAGTAAAGAATGATGCCGTTGAGCACGTTTTTTAAGAAAACCTCACCCCGTGTTTTTGTCTGTGGTTCGTGTTAGTCTGCCATCATGAGAATTACTGTTAAGCATCAGGTTTTGTTGGCCCCTGCGCTGGTCTTGCTGTTATTGACTCTGCTGCTCGGGTTCATGCAGTACACTTACTGGGATCTTTCCGTCAAACGGCGGGAAGCCAAGGCGTTGGGGACTGCATTTATTTCGTTGGCAGAGGCCGATCTGGCGTCACGTCGTATTCAGCGGGTGTTGCTGCAAATCAGTCGCCGTGGTCTGGCCGAAGAAAATGAACTGGTGGCCCTGGCCAATTTGTCTGATCTGGCAGCCAAGGCTGTTGCCAGAATTGAGCCTTTTAGTGATCTGATGGCACCAGGCAAATTGGAGCAGCTGCGCACCCTGTCTGCAGACCTCAGCCCGGCGAAAGGGGTTGATCTGGAGTCGATGCTGACGGCAGTCACCCAGTTTCGTTCAGAAGTAACCGAACTGACCAACCTGACGGCAGTACAGCGGCAGAAACTACGCGATTTACATACGCAGGATATCGACGAACTTGTCGAACGGACTGCCCTGGTCATGATCCTGGTTCTCGGGGTCGCTATTCTGCTTGGGATCGTTCTTTCGCTCTATTTTGGTCGTCGTATTCTGAGTCGAATACAGGCGCTGTCAAATGCGGCCAGTCGTGTTGCCGCAGGAGAGCTTGAACCGCCTGCAGCACCCGAACGGATCAATGATGAGCTGGATACCCTGACCCTGTCGATCAATCGGATGACAAAGCGTTTGATTCAGGTGGTCGGGACAGAAAAGTTGTTTGAAGGAGCCGAGGATGAGCGGCGACGCATCGCCATGGACCTGCATGATCAAACCCTGGCAGATCTCTCTTCAATCTTGCGTGATCTGCAGGCTCTGGGATCGGTTTGCGAGGGGACCTGTCGCCAGCAGGCATACGAGCTTGAAACCAATTTGACGCGTGCGATGAGTAACCTGCGCGATATCATGAATAATCTGCATCCGCAAACTCTTGATATTCTTGGGCTTGGTGCTGCATTGGAGGCTCATCTCGGGCGGCAATGTGAAGGTCAGGGGTTGCCGCATTACCATTATTATTGTGATGCCAGAATCTCTGAACTGGGTCTCAGCCGTGTGCAGCAGCTGGCAATCTACCGGATCGGAATTGAAGCAATCAGCAATGTCATCAAACATGCTGCTGCCAGCCGTTTTGAGGTTGGCCTGGAGTTGCGTGATGGGTTGCTGGTGCTGTCAGTCGAAGATAATGGCCGTGGTTTTGATTGTCCGCCTCCGGGGGATGGTGGTGGGCGGGGACTGAATAACCTGCGCGAACGGGCCCGGGCCATTGGTGCCGAGGTCAGGTGGCAGAAATCACGTTTCAGTAGTGGGACCCGGTTTGAGTTGCAGATGGCGGTTTCCGCGTTATTTGAAGCATATACCGAGAAAAAAGGTTGAGGTGGTTATGATCAAAATTCTGATTGCCGAAGATAATCCGAAAGACTATCAGTTTCTCGATTTGCTGATTGCCGACTGGGAAGAGGCTGTTGAGATCGTGCGAGCCCCCAATGGTCGCGTTGCCCTTGAAATTGGTCTGGAACTTGATGCTCCCCTGGTGATCAGTGATATTCAGATGCCGGAGCTCAATGGTATCGAGATGGCCAAGGCCTTGTGGGATGCCAAGCCTCAGGCTCGAATTGTTTTCTGGAGCCAGTTCAAGGACGAAATGTACGTTCGTTCGCTCGCCAGAATTGTCCCGCCAGAAACGGTTTACGGGTATATTCTCAAGTCGAGCCCGCGTGAACGCATTGCCGCCGCAGTTAAAACCGTTCTTCTTGAAGAGCAATGTTGGATAGATCCCGAAGTACGCAAGGTTCAGGGTCGGGCCGGGCACAATTTGACGGCACTTTCTGATATCGAATATGAAGCCTTGCTCGATATTTCTCTTGGTCTGACCGATAATCTGATTGCCCAGCGGCGTTATCTGTCACGACGGGGGGTGCAGAGCAGGCTCAATTCTCTGTACATTAAACTGGGGATCGATCAAGAACAGTTTCACAGTGACAAGGTGGGGGATTCATTCAACTTGCGCAACCGTGCGGTTGCGGTTTCTCTGGCTCGGGGCCTGATCAATGCCTTTGAGATGGAACGTGAAGAAGCAGAGTTTCAGTTGTGGTTCGAGCGGTTTCGGCGCAGCCTGGGAGCAGAGGATTAAGGGTAGCAATGGGTGTTCCTTCTTGTTTTTTGTCCAGCCTCCATGATAAAAGGTCATACCATCTAACTGGAGGATTCGTATGCCGCCTGTCTTCAAGCCAATACGCCCCAAGAAACTTTCGGAAGAAATTGTTTCGCAAATTAAAGATCTGATCGGCAATGGTGAACTGAAGCCTGGCGAACGGATCCCGTCTGAGCGAGAGCTGGCGACATTTCTCGGTGTCAGTCGGCCATCGGTTCGGGAAGCGATTATGGTTCTTGAGGCGATGGGTTTTCTTGAATCACGTCAGGGTGGTGGGACTTATGTCCGTTCTTTGACCGAGGCATCAATGGCCGACCCGCTGGCCAGCATGGTCGAACGGCGTGACCCGCGGATGCTGCATGCCCTGACCGAGGTCCGGATGGGGTTGGAGTCCTGGTCGGCATACCTGGCGGCCAAGCGTGCCGAAGATTCCGAAATAGCGCGCTTGCGTGAGCTTTATGAAGTAATGGTCGAGCAGGCGGCCAATGGCGGGTGGGACCCTGATATCGACGCCCAGTTTCATCTGACGATTACCTCGGCATCACATAACACAATCCAGGTTCATGTTCTTGACACGATTCAGTCGTTGTTTCAAACGACAATCATGGTGGCTCTTGGTGAGTTCTACAGCAAGGAAGGCTATATCGAACTGCTGCTGAATCATCATCGCGAGATTCTTGAAGCGATTTCTGCCCATGATCCAGACCGGGCGCGAGAAAAGATGATGGAGCACCTGTCGTTGGTTGAAGAGAAGCTTGCGCTGTTTTTGCAGCGCGAACGACCTGAAACCCTTTAGATTTGCAGAAAAAGCCTCGGTGATACCGGGGCTTTTTTTTTTGGTGCGCCCGGCAGGGCGCGTGGTGCGTAAGCACCATCCATTTAGCCGTGGTGGCTGAATGGTGACTTGGAGGTGCAAGTCCTCTGCGGACCCTGATGACGGGAACCGCTAGCCGGACGGCAAGGGTGTCCACCGCGAG
>JAJRWH010000017.1 GCA_024276935.1 Deltaproteobacteria bacterium | reverse complement strand
TATCTATTGTCGTCATTGTTTTCGTAAAGAACTGGTGGTTGATGGTGATCTCAAGCTTGATTTCAATGTTGATGAAGGATTGAAGTGGATTGCCGAACATCCCGAAGTCCGCGATGTTCTGATCACCGGCGGTGATCCCTTTTTACTTTCTGATGACCAGTTGGATTATCTGATCAGCAAACTGCGTGAACTGCCACATATTGAAATGATCCGCTTTGGCACCCGGTTGCCGATTGCCCTGCCGCAACGAATTACCCCGGGCCTGAAAAAGGTGTTGGGTAAATACCATCGGGTGCCGATCTGGATCAACACCCAGTGCAATCATCCCAGGGAAATTACAGAAGAAACCGCCAAGGCCGTTTTTGATCTGTTGTCCTGTGGTGTGAATGTGGGCAACCAGGCAGTGCTGCTTAAAGGGATCAACGATGATGTCGGGACATTTCGTGAGCTGCACCAGAAATTGCTGCGGGTGCGGATCAAGCCCTACTATGTGTTCTACTGTGAACCTGCCCCCGGCATCGACCATTTTCGCACCCCGGTGGAAAAGGGCGCCGAACTGATCCGTGATGCGTTACGTGGACACACCACCGGGCTTGCCCAGCCCATGCATGTCATCGCCACCAATATCGGGAAAATTCCGCTGATGCCCGATTATTACATCACCGGTAAGGATGAAAAGAGTTACCACCTGCGCAATCATAAGGGAGAGAAGACGTCGATTCCCAATATGCCGGGATAACATTTGGTCTGTTCTCATTGTCTAAGTAGACAAGCAAGGGACGGCAAATGACTTTGTTTCTTTGGAGGGATGATTTGCAGGGGGAGGATTGTTTGCCCAACGCCTCCCCCTGTTTTTTGTCCGGTCCTGGAAGGGTGTCGCAGGTGAAGTCAGCTGGAGATAGCTTTATCTGTGGGCAAGTCAAAGCCAGGTGTTTATACCCCTCAGTGTGGGGAATTTTCGGCTTTTTTGAGTAGTGGTCGAGCTTCCAGATTTGCTCTGGTTTTGAGGGTCGCAGGTCGTTTGAGGGTGGGACCTGTCCTGAATTTCTGAAATTTTATTCGTTGTTCCTCATAGCAGTGAGGACAGAGCCCATGACTGAAGACCGTATCGACATTGTTGTCGAGGTGTAGAGGGCGATGTTGCCAGGACTTTTTATCAACGTGAATCTTGTGGCAGCAGCTACAGATAGGAACAATCGCTTTTGCTGCTTTGTTTTTTTTGAAAGGGCCAAGCTGATCATCGTTTTTGTGAATATAGTCGATCATCTGATTCTCCCCCCAAATATAAAAATTGAGATGATGGATGACGCCCGAGCGTAGATTTCCAGACTTCTATATTAAGCAGAACCTACCATGAATTTATCCACAAAGAAAAGGAAAAACACTATATTTAGGTGCTGTTGATTGTTATGGGCACTATATGTAGTGTGGGCGGATTGTGGATAAAATAGCTAACCATCAATAAATACACCGGTTTTAACATTCTCTTAATGCTGTGGATAACTTGAAAAATTTTCAGTATTCACAGGCAAAAAAGCAAGCCAGTTCTTGCTGTGGGGATCAGGCATGGGTGGGGGTAGATAAAGAGACACTTTACGACAGAAAAAAGACTGATTTGATCCCGAGGGGTTTTTGTTCCCCATTCAGTTATGACCATTTTCCATATGGTCTAGCATCGTGAAAACCCTGTTGGCCGCGTCACCGGCGGGCGCAATGTCCAGATATTTTGTCCAGGCTTCTTTGGCCTTGGCTTTGTCTTGCAGGTCATCTCGATAAACAAGGCCAAGGTTATAGAGCGACTGGGGATGTTTGGGGTTTTGTTCGTTGGCCTTGGTGAAGTTCTTGATGGCTTTATCAAACCAGCCAACCCGACGGTACATAATGCCCTGATCTGTCAGAACATCAGGATCAATCCGATCCAGTTCAAGGGCCTTGTCATAGGCATCAATTGCCTGCATCGATTGCCCGGAGTCAAAATAGCTGTGGCCCAACTCAACCCAGGCATTACGGTTGGTTGGATCCTTAGAGACAATCCCGGTTAGGAGCTGAATTTTCTGTTGATAGTTGACCTGGGGAGCGGCGGCAACATTTGGTTGTGGCGCGGTCTCTTGATCATTATTGGCGATAATCACTCCACCAAGAATACCTGCCGCCAGAGCGATGACGATCAGTAAGAGCGTTTCTTTTTTCATAAAAAATCCTTTATAGCGGTTGTCCTGAACCGTGAGCGCAGATTATTGGGCTTTTGGTGGATATGGCGCAGCATTGCCGGTTTCTTTCATCATTTGTTCAATTCGCGCAATCTCCTGCTGGGCCTGGGAAGCCAGTTGAATTTCGGGATTAGTGTCCAGAAAGGTCCGCAGCAGTTCCAGCGCTTTGGCATTTTCACCTTTGTAACGGCTATAGATCAGCGCCATGTTCAGCAGTGACCCACTGTGATTCGGTTGGCTCTTATAGGCGCGCTGATAGCTGGTCAGGGCTTTGTCGTATTGACCAATTTGCTGATAGAGGCTGCCAAGATCACTCAGGGCATGAACATTTCCCGGTTCAAGTTCAATAACGCGTTGATAAAGGCGAAAGGCTTCCATGGCGCGACGGCTGTCAAGGTAGGCGTCGCCGAGGGCCAAAATGGCGTTGACATCGCCAGGTGCCGCCTTGATCTGTGCTTCAAGTTGAGCAATACGTGCCTTGATCGCGGCTGCATCCGGGGCTGCTTGTGCCTGAGGTTCTGTTTTGGGGGCGGGTCCCTTGATCAGCACTACCAGGGTCATTGCTCCGATGGCGATGACAACAACCCAGAAGAAGCCAAGAGCAGCCCGTTCTCTGCGACTGACAGTGGCACTCATGATCGGTTCTCCTGACGTTTGAGCTGGTTGCTGAGGATCTCAAGGCGTCGAGCGGTTTGGCGCTGACGACCGGAAAGCCAGAACAGATAGGCGGACAGTCCGCTCCAGATGGCCATATAGGCAATAATCAGATAGGTTGAATGTTCCATAGGTCGATCTCCTTATTTCTTGTCGTCGCCGGGGTTTGGGGCCGACGATCAAAGTTGTAACTGTTGTTGCAGGTCCCGAACGGTACTTTCCTGTTGATGTTGAATACAGCGGAGATGAAAGAGTGCCGCACAGAAAACCAGCATCGCAACCATGCTGACCACCAGGGTGACGAGCATGCTCGATTCCAGACCGATTCCTGCGCTGCGAATCACTGTGGGGTGGATGCTGCGCCATAACCGGGCAGAAAGAAAGACAATGGGGACATCGACAAAACCGATGATTGCCATGACGGCACAAAAGGTAGCGCGTTTGCTTTCTTCATCAATTGCCGAGCGTAGAATCAAACCGGAAGCAAAGATAAACCAGAGAATCAGCGAGGTCGTCAGGCGTGGATCCCAGGTCCACCAGGTGTTCCAGATCGGTCGCCCCCACAAAGAACCGCTGATCAGCACCAGGGTGGTAAGGACGACCCCGATTTCGATACTGGCTGCCAGGCGCGCATCCCAGATTCGCTGACGTTTCAGCAGGTACATGATTCCCGAGACACAGGCGATGAAAAAGGATAGAAAAGCCGCTCCTGCCAGAGAGAGGTGGAAATAGAAGATTTTCTGGATAATTCCCATACTCTTTTCCAGGGGGGCATAGAAAAAGATCATTCCGATAGCCAATGGAACCAGCAGGGTTGCAAGAGCAGGTAAAAAGGTGGCGCGATTCAGAGGTGTCATATCAGTCCTCCCTGATAGCGAAAGGAAAAAGCAGGTAGCCTGCGGCACTGAAAATCAGACAGAAGGCAAGCATCGGTTCAAGTTGTTCAAGCCGTTCGCTAAAAGGTCGTGTGGCCAGAGCTCCGGCGGTTGCTTTAACCGCCAGGGCCGTCAAGGGCAGGATTAATGGAAAAAGCAGAATCGGCAGCAGAACTTCATTGCGGCGGGTGCCGGCAGAGATCGCCGATACCAGAGTACCGGTGGTTGAAAAGCCCAGATTGAGCAGCAGCAGTATCGGGACCAGGGCAAGAGGGTCGGCGTTGAAATGGCTACCGAACAGCACATAAAAAACCGGAACCAGCACCAGTTGTGAAAGCAGCATCAGGCTGAAATTAACCAAAGCCTTGGCAATGAAGATTTCACCTGGAGAGATGGGGCTGATCAGCAGGGCGGCCACGCAGCCGTTTTCTTTTTCACGAGCGAAAACCCGACCCAGACCGAGGACAGCAGAAAAAATAATCGCCACCCAGAGAATCCCTGCCCCGGTATCGGCATCGACCTGTTTGCCAATGCCGGCGGCGATATTGAGAATCACCAGGATCAATGCCCCAAAAAAGGCCATTGAGATCAACGACTCTTTTTTACGCAGTTCGATACGTAAATCCTTGCCGAGCAAAAAAAGAATTTGTCGCAGACTGCTCATACGGCCTCCAGCTTTTGGAAATAAAGCTCTTCAAAAGAGGCCGGATCGATGTTTTCTTTCTGTTGCAGATAGACCAGTTTGCCGCGAACAAGAATGCCCATCCGGGTGGCTGCTTCCATCCCGCGGCGCAGGTTATGTGTCACCATGATAATGGTCCGTTGCTGGTCGTGCAGCCATTGCAGCTGGCCGCGCAGAACACGTGCTGCATGCTCATCCAGCCCGGTGTAGGGTTCATCGAGCAGCAGCAGCTCCGGATCATTGAGCAGGGCGCGAGCAATGGTCAGACGCTGCTGCATTCCCCGCGAGAGGTTTCCCGCCAGCATTTCATAATGATCTGCCAGGTTGACCTGTTCCAGCAGTTCGAGTGAGCGTTGGCGGGGATCTTTCACCCCGTAGAGGGCGGCATAGAACTCGAGGTTTTCGAGCAGAGTCAGATCCTGGTAGACAAAGGACTGATGAGAAACCATGCCGAGCCGGGCGCGGTATTCCTGCGGATTATTCTCAAGGTCATCATCAAGAATCCTGATTTTGCCGCTGCTTGGACGCAGCAGGGTGGCGATAATTTTCAGCAAGGTTGATTTTCCTGCTCCGTTGGGTCCAAACAGGCAAAGAAATTCACCCGGAGCCAGATCAAGATTGATACCGCGCAAGGCTTCAAGGCTGCCGTAGGATTTACGTAATCCGCGGATGCTCAGAAAGGGAGACGGGGCCAGCTTAGTCATCATTTTCGGCCTGAAGGTTTTTTTGTGCAGCCATGGCGTCAGCAGCCTTGAGGCTGAAGAGGGTTCTCAACTCCTGATGGTCATCGGGGCTAATTTTTCCGGTCGCCAGTTCAAAGTCGATATCCCTGATCGCCTGCAGGTTGTTTTTTTTCTCCTGTTCCAGGATCATAAATTGTTGGTCCTGAACGCTTTCATCCTGAATCAGGGTCTTTGCCGGACGCAGAACCGGAAGGAGAGTGTAGGCCATCAGTACCAGGGAAATGATTAGCAGAATCGCAATTTCCATCGTTTTAATCCTCTTCATCCAGTTTGGAAAGTTCGGTTTCGATCTGTTTTTTCGTCTCGTCATCAAGGGTGAGAGTCTCGGACGTTGTTTCGTCGTTTGTGGCTTGACGATTGGCTGATCCCCAGCGTCTGATAATCAGCAAAGCGACCGGAATACCGACCAGCAGGCCGACTATCGGCCCCAGGTAGGCAACCAGATTGAAACCTTTTTTGGGCACTGTGGTCAGGATGCTGTCACCGAATTGAGCGACAAAATAATCGAGAATCTGCTGTTTGCTCTTGCCTTCGCTCAACATGCTGCTGATGGCTGCACGCATCTGGTTACCACCACTGCAGCGGTCAATATTCAGCGGTTCACCCGGACAGGCATAACAGGTCAGACTTTCAGAAACCTCGGTTTCGGTCAGTTCGGCAAAACTTGTCACCGGTATAAGGATCAGGAGAACAAACAGCACCAGCCACAAGCCACCTGCTAATCGATTAAACATATTTTTTCCTCCGCGAAGGGATAATCGCCAGAATGCCACCCAGAACCATCAGGCTGCTGCCGAACCAGATCCAGATCAGCAGGGGATTGACGGCTACCTTGAGGGTAATTTCGTTGTTGCGGCCAATTCCTGGCATGGTCACGTAGAGGTCTTCAACCAGGGTTGACCGGATCGCGACTTCGGTGGTGGGCTGTTTGGCGTTAATGTAGTTGCGGCGTTCCGCTTCGAGTTCATCGATGCGCGCCCCGGCCTTGAAAATACCGAGTTTGGCTGCATAGACGGTGCGGTTGTACTTTTGGTAAATCCTGAAATCTTCATATTTCAGGGTGAACTCGCCGATGGTCAGGGTTTCGCCTTTTTGCAGGGTTCCCTGACTTTCCAATTTGTAAGCAGAGGATGCGGCAATTCCAACTACCATCATGGCCAGGCCAAAATGGACAATATGCCCGCCATAGCGCCGTCGCATACGCCAGAGCAGTTTCAATCCGGCAGAGGCCGATGATTCGCCGGTCAACTTTTTACGTGAGCGCAGGGCCGTGACATATTCCTGAACAATGGTGCCGCCAACGAAAGTTGCTAACGTGAACGCCAGCAGCGCATAGGGTTCGCGAATGCCGAAGGCGACCATAATGATTGCCGCCAGGAAGGCCGAGGCTGCGGGACGCAGAAAGTTACGCCGTAAATTTGCAACCGAGGCTTTGCGCCAGCCGATCAGGGGGCAAATTCCGGTCAGCAGGACCAGAATCAGAAACAGCGGAGTATTGACCTGGTTGAAAAAGGGTTGGCCGACAGTAATCTTGTTGCCGGTGACCGCTTCGGAGAGAATCGGAAAAACGGTACCGAGCAGGGTCGCAAAAGCCAGAGCCAGCAAAATGACGTTGTTGAACAGAAAGGTACTTTCGCGAGACAGGTAGGATTCAACGCTACCCGGAGTCTTGAATTCACCATAGCTTTCGGCCAGCAGATAAAAGCCACCGATCAGGACAACTGCGACAAAAAAGAGGAAATAGCCCCCCAGTCCGGTGGCACCGAAATCGTGTACCGACTGAAGAACGCCGCTGCGCACCAGGTAGGTGCCAAAAATACACAAACTGAAGGTCAACAGAATCAGGACCATGTTCCAGACCTTCATGATCCCGCGCCGTTCCTGAATGATGGCTGTGTGAATAAAGGCGGTTGAAACCAGCCAGGGGATAAACGAGGCGTTTTCGACCGGATCCCAGGCCCAGTAACCACCCCAGCCAAGTTCGACATAGGCCCATTGGCCACCCAGAATGATGCCGATTGAAAGAAAGATCCAGGACAGAACATTCCACACTCTGGTTTTGCGGATCCAGTCGGCACCGGTGTTGCCGGTAATCATGGCGGCAATTGCGTAGGCAAAGGGGATGGTGAAGCCGATATAGCCGAAAAAGAGCAATGGCGGGTGAAAAACCATTCCCGGGTTCTGCAACATCGGGTTCAGCCCGTTACCATCTTGCGGTGTAAAACCGAGGGTGTCGAAAGGATTACTGACTGCGCAGAGCAGAAAAAGGAAAAAGCCCAGAGTTGCCGCCAGAACCAGGTAAACATAGGGCGTGTTGCGATCATCCGGCTCTTTGCGATTGTTGAAAATGACCAGCGAGGTGAAGAGACTTAAGACCCAGGCCCAGAAGAGCAGCGACCCTTTCTGACCGGCCCAGAAGGCGGTCAGTTTATAAAACAGCGGTAACGCCCGATCTGAATAGGAGGCAACATATTCAACCTGGAAATTATCGGTCAAAAAGAGATATCCCAGAGCGATTGAGGCCAGAGTGGTGGCTGCAGTGGCACTGAGGAGTCCCCGTTTGCCTGCTTCAACCAGACGCAGATTGTTCCGCCCCAGTCCCCCCAGAAATAATCCCATCGCCAGCAGGGTGAAAATCAGTGCCGCAAATTGGGACAGAATGCCAAAAATAATCACAGGGCTTTCTCCTTCTTCGGTTCAGATTCATATTTTGAAGGGCACTTCACCAGGAGTGTTTGCGCTTCAAAAAGATTGCTGTTTCGGTTGTAGGTTCCTTCGAGCAGCGCTTCAATATCGGGTTCGAAAGCGTCAGGACGCGCTCCCTTGTAGACTGCGGTAAGGGTTTGTTGAGGGTTGCCTTCATCTTTAAGTGCGAAGCGCAGCACCAGTTCTCGCTGGTTGTAATCGACACTGTCAGCCACCACCAGACCACCGACCCGCACTGCCTGATTCGGTCCGATCTGCTGTCCCAGCGCCGAGGTTTTCAATTCGGCGACCGTCATGTAGTAAACGCTGGTGTTAGAAAGCCCGCGATAGATTAAAAATCCCACTCCGAGGACAATAACCAGGATGGCAATCAGCACTTTTCGGTTTGATTTTTTCATTTGTCTCCACTCTCATCTTTTACAAAAGTCCATGTCACATCAGACCTGTCAGCAAGAGACAATGAGCAGGGGGTGTGCCAGAAGGCGAACGACAGAGCTATTGAGTTCTAACTGCCTGAATTTGTTCGGGTAAAGAGGGGGGATTGTTTTGGGATAGAGTGGGAAGAAGTGCTGTCAGGCTGCGACAATAAGGGGCTGTGGGACAAATTGTCGCAGTTGCTGGTTGTGTCTCAGGTGTTCAATTTACGCTGGATGGTTTTACGGTTGATGCCAAGGATACTGGCCGCCTGGACCTTGTTTCCCTTGCAGTGTTTGAGGATGTGACGGATATAGTCACGTTCCATTTCAGCCAGAGACTTGACCTCTGACCAGTTGAAATGTGTGGCGGGTCGTAGATCATCAAGGATTTCGCCAGGAAGGTCAGCCAGACAAACTTTGCCTTCATTGCAGAGATAATGACAACGTTCAACCAGATTTTGCAGCTCACGAACGTTGCCCGGCCAGGAGTAGTCGATCAGTGCCCGCAAGGCTTCAGAGTCGAATTCGAGGGGCTGTCCAGAACCCTGATAGCGGGTGATAAATTCTTTGAGCAGGGCGGGAATATCCTCACGCCGTTGACGCAAGGGAGGCAGTTCAATACTGAAGGTGGCGATCCGGTAATAGATATCCTCACGAAACCGGCCTGCACGGGCATCTTCAAGCAGATTACGGTTGGTGGCGGCCAGAACACGCACGTCAAAACTCTGCTGTTCGGTACTGCCTATCGGTCTGATTTGGCGTTCCTGCAGGGCACGCAACAGTTTGGCTTGCAGAACCGGAGGCATTTCACCAATTTCATCAAGAAACAAGGTCCCACCTTCAGCCTCAAGAAACAGTCCGGTTTTTTCTTCACTGGCTCCGGTAAAAGCGCCGCGGACATGACCAAAGAGTTCACTTTCGAGCAGCTCGGCAGGCAGGGCAGCACAATTGACCGCGACAAAAGGTTGATTCCGGCGTTGCGAGGTCTGGTGAATGGCGCGCGCGACCAGCTCTTTGCCGGTGCCGGTTTCGCCGCTGATCAGAACACTGCCCTCGGCAGGTGCAATCTTGTCAATCAGGGTCAGGACCCGGGCCATGGCATGGCTGCGTCCGATCAGTTCAGGATGAGTTTTGCCGCGGGTCAGGCAAGTTTCCAGTTCGGCGACCCGGCGGCGCATGGCCAGTTCTCGTTCGGCACGTTTGACCGTAATCAGTAACTGCTCGGTCTTAAAGGGTTTTATCAGGTAATCATAGGCACCGGAATCGATCAGACGGATGGTGTCGTTGATATCTCCAAAAGCCGTTATCAAAATGACGAAGGGGGTGAAACCCTGCTTGTCTTTAACCTGTTCAAGCAGGGTAATCCCATCCATTGCGGGCATGCGGATGTCGCTGATGATCAGTTCAAATGCCTGTTCAGAGAGAAGGGACAGGGCCTGTTCACCATTGTCGGCAGCGGTGACCTGGTAGCCTCTTTCACTGAGCAGATCACAGAGCAGTTCGCGCATCTCCTGTTGATCATCGACGATCAGAATGTGCAATGCAGGCTGATCGGTCATGATTCTTGCTCCTTGTGGTGCGGAAAAGACAGGGTAAAGCGCACTCCGCCACCCGGGCGGTCGTCAACCCGGATATGACCGCCATGTTCTTCTACAATGTTGGCAACAATATACAGACCGAGTCCGGTGCCCTCACCGACATCCTTGGAGGTAAAGAAGGGATCAAAAACTTTTTCATGGAGTTTTGCCGGGATGCCGGGGCCGTTGTCTTCGAAAACGATGTTAATACGCCCTTCAGTCAAAGAGGAAGAAACCTTGATCTGGCCCTGGGTAGAAATCGCCTGAATCGAGTTGAGCATCAGATTGACAAAGAGCTGCCGCATGGCATTGGTATCGGCTGTCATCTGAGAAACGTTCAGTTCAAGTTGCAGATCAATATTTTTTTCGCGACGAGAAAAACGCATGGTGCAAAGACTCAAGGATTCGTGCAGCAGGTCGGCCAGATCGATGGTTTCCCAGCATTTGATATCCTGACGCGAAAAAGCCAGCAGACGATTAATCAGTTCGGCAATCTGTTCACTCTGACCGATGATCGACTCCAGCCCTTTGCGGTCCGGGTTGTCCTTGGCCATCCGGCTGAGCAATTGTTCGGCACGGCCACTGATAACGTTAAGGGGAGTGCCGATTTCATGGGCCATTCCCGAAGTCAGCTGCCCCACCGAGGCCAGTTTTTCTGCATGGCGCAGGCCACGCTCCAATTCGAGCTTCTGGCGATAGAACTCTTCGCGTGAGAGGTGCTGTTCTTCAAGCCCCACCGCCATTCGGTTTAATTCCTCAATCAATTGATCGAGGTCGGGAACACCGCTGGGTTCAATCCGCAAACGAAGATCACCTGCCCCCAATTGGCGGGCGGCACCAACCAGCTTTTGCAGGGGCTGGGTAATGTTCCAGCGGGTAATCAGAATAATGATCGCCCCCAGGCCAAGAATCAATGCCAGGGTAAACAGCAGAAAGCGACGGGTGATCCCGGCCAGGGTCTGATTGACCTGTTGCAGGGGCAGAACCACTTCAAGTGCCCCCTGCTGCAAGTCGCCGATTCCACGGACCGGGACAATAATCGAAAAAAACTGTTCGCGGCCCACAGCGAGAAGTTCTTCACGACCCTCTTCGGTGAGGGTTGCCAGGTCGATTCGTTTATGGGGCAACGCCAGGGGGTTGCACTCGGCGCAGGCCGTGCCGGTTGGGGCGCCATCACGCGCATAAAACCTGAGCATTGGTGGAATCTGCCATTCGCGTGGCGCAATGTCGGCCAGCAAGCGATCCAGATCAACCGCAGGGTCTCCGGGATGGTAGAAGCGCAGCACCGCCGCCAGAGAACGGGCCATCAACCGGGCTTCAGAGCGAACCCCGGCGAGCAGGTGAGCTCTTTCATCCTGAATAGAGATATACCCAAGCACTGCCGACGCTGTGGTAATGAGCGTGAACAGATAGAGAAATATCCGGGTCGCAATACGCATGCGGTGGCCTGATAGAGAGAAAGAGAAACCGTTAAAGATTGTTATGGTAAAGGTTTCAGGCTGAAAAGTCAGCCCCGGGCAGAAACATAGGTTTGATGATTGGGGTGACGGGTCTTTCTTCTCAGAAAAAATCGTTTCGTTCCGAGACTCTGTGCTAGGATTCATCGACTGGGTAGTTAGTGTTGTCCGTTCTCTGGTTTAAACTTGGAAACAGGACATGGAATGATGAATTGTTATCATTGGCTGCGTGGGATTAGCCGCAAATCTTTATGGTTGGCCATTTTTTTGTGCAGCACAACCCTGTCTTTGGCCGCCGATAATTCAACCAGGCGGTTGACGATACTGACCTCTTTTCCGCCAAAGTTTTATGTGCCTTTTGTCGAAAAATTTGAATCTGCCCATCCTGATTTCCATTTCTGTTCTGAATAAAAAAACCACGGCAGCAATCGATGAAATTCTGCGTGGCAATCAACGAAACTTCGGTATCTTCTGGTCGTCATCCGTGGATGCCTTCGATGTCCTGAAATCTGCTCACACGTTAAGGTATCTGCAACCTCAGCGTGACGCGCAAGTGGTTTCAATTAAAAACATTTCTCTGGATGATCCAGATGGCTACTTTTATGGATTTGCCCTGTCAGGAGTGGGCTGGATGTGGAACAGCCACTACCTGAAGAGAGAAGAATTGCCGGTGCCGGAGAATTGGGACGCATTACTTGATCCCGTTTATTACGGGCACCTGGCCATGTCAACGCCATCCCGTTCGGGCACGACCCACCTGATCGTTGAATCCTTTCTGCAATCAATGGGGTGGAAAGAGGGTTGGTCCAAACTTCTGTTGTTGTCAGGAAACCTGGCAACAGTAACAGCCCGAAGCTTCAGCGTTCCTGAAGGAGTCGGTAGTGGCCGTTTCGGAATCGGCCTGGTTATTGACTTTCTGGCTCAATCACGCAACAGGTCAGGGATTGAGTTTCGCTATGGTCATCCCGTTTTTCCGGTCCCCGCTGGAATTGCCGGTTTAAAGGGAGGGGAGAATCCCGCAGCAGCAGAGCTCTTTCTTGATTTTGTCCTTTCGCTTGACGGCCAGAAACTTCTGCTTCTTCCCGGAATAAACCGGCTTCCGGTTTCCAGAACGCTTCATTCTGATCATGCTCTCAAGGCTTCCGGATTATTGTCACTGACCGAACAGAACGGGTTACAGCCTTATAACGTTCAGCTTTCCCGCAAACGCTATCAGCTGGTGAATCAGCTGTTTGACCGGATGATTACATTCAGGCTTCGCGAACGCCGCCACCTCTGGAAAAGAATGATCGATCTGGAGAAACGTTTTGGGAGAAAAGATCCCGCAATTGCGACGTTGAGAACAGCGGTTATCAAACAACTTGGCGCCGTGCCGGTGAGCTACGTCCAGAGCCAGAACCCCTCACTTCACGAAATGATCAAGACGGTTTCTACCGAGGCGTCCCTGAATAAGGCACAACGCAAACTTTTCAAAGAATGGGATATTTTTGTCAGTAGAAAGTTTTCTCGGGTGAAGGATCTTCTCGATCAGGCAGAGCGTTCTTTCTCCACAGAGAAAAGAAGGTGAAGCGATATGTTGCCTTTTCGTCTTGGAATCTGGTCGCGCCTTCTGCTGGCTTTCGGTTTTATCTCAGCCATTACCGTGTTAAGTGGTCTGATTGCGTTACTGATATTTGACAGCTCCAACGACCTTTTTTCCACAATTACAGAACGACACCTTCCCGAAGTTGTCCAGGTTGCAGAGTTTGCCGAAATTGGTGGCCAGATTATCGCCATTGCTCCCAGCCTGATTTCAGCTCCAGACGAAAGAATCCGTGAAAAAATCGGGGCAGATCTTGATAATCTGTTGCTGCGTGTCAACCAGAAAATTGGTTTGCTTGAGATTGGATCATCCCGGATTCGACGCGAAATTGTTGCCTTGGTCGAAGCGTTGAAAACAAACCTGATCTCCTTGCAGGCAGAGGTTGATGTACGCTTAGACCACGAGGCATTGCTCACCCAAAAAACAGAAAGGCTGCGCTGGCTTTATGCGGACCTGCTGGATGAGGTTGAGCCGCTGAACCAGGATTTGGCCTACAATCTTGATGCAGAGATAGAACGTCTCATCGGAGCCTCATTGCAGGGCAGTAAAAAATTTTCAGCGGCCCGATTACGTGAAAACCGGCTGGCCAAAGAGGCGATAGAAAAAATAGGCAATAATGGAGTGTTGCTGGTCAGCCTTATTTTGCAGGCACCAACCTCTCAACGTGAGGAGCAGATTGATCACCTGCGTGCTCTGTCAGGAGACACTATTTCGCTGTTGCGCATCAGTCTGGAACAGCTGTCAGATCAGGCAAGCTCGTTAACCTTGCGGCAGGTCCTGGCAGAAATCTTTTCTTTGGCAGAAGGGGCCGGATCCGTTTTTTCCATCAAGCGGCAGATTATCTCTGAAGGCATGGTCGGAGAACAGATTCTTTCAGAAAATCGCAAGCTGGTCAGTCGTCTGCGAGATCTGATCGATCAGATTGTCACCCGAACCAGGACAGATGCTTTTGCTGCAGTCAGCGGCACAAAAAAGACCCTGTCTTGTGCGCGATGGTTGCTGGTTTTTATGGGATTATTGAGCCTTACGACAGCCGCTTCAGTCCTGTGGTTTTATGTCCGGGGCAATATCGTTGCACGCTTGAATACCTTAGGCCAGAGTATGCAGGCGATTGCGGAAGGAGATCTGGAACATGAAATTCCGCGGGTTGAAGATGATGAAATAGGTAAAATGACCCTGGCCCTGAAAGTTTTTCGCGGTACGGCCCAGGCGATGGAGGATGCCAACGTTCAGCTGCGTGCAGAGGTCAGAGAACGTAAAAAAATTCAGGATGAATTGGTTCAGGCCGGCAAGCTTGCGGCTCTCGGTCAATTTTCAACCGGAATTGCCCATGAACTTAATCAGCCCCTCTCGGCAATCCGCCATTATATTCACAATGCGCGTCTGCTTTTGCAGCGTGGCGATATGAAAACGCACCAGGATAATTTGAATAAGGTCAGTGAGTTGACCGAGCGGATGGCCAAGATGATTAACCATCTGAAAACCTTTGCACGTTGGCCAACGGGAAAATTGAAACCTGTCGATCTGCCAATAACAGTAGACCGTGCGCTTTCTTTGCTTGTCGTCAGAATAGAAAAAGAAAGAGTACAGATTGAAAAGTGCTATCGGAATGAAGGCCAAAAAGTTTACGCTGAAGAGGTCAGGCTTGAGCAGGTATTGATCAACATTATTGGCAATGCGATCGATGCTGTCGCGGAGATGCCTGATGACCACCGACAGATCTTGATTGAAATTACCGCTCAGGAACAGAATCTGATCATCGGGATCATTGACCGTGGTCCGGGGATTGATCCGGCCCGGATTGAATCGATCTTTGATCCTTTTTACACGACCAAGGATGTCGGCAAAGGGCTCGGACTTGGCCTTTCAATTTCTTATAATATTATCAAGGATTTCGGTGGACATATTGAAGCCAGCCCTGAACCGGAAGGTGGGACTCGGTTTTCGATAACCTTACGAAACGCGCAGGGTTAATCAGATGGCACCTATTGGTGAAATATATCTCGTTGATGATGAGGCAGAGATTCTGCAGGCTTGCCGACAGACCTTTGAGCTGGAAGGTTACACCATCAGAACCTTTAATTCCGGGCGCGAGCTTTTGCCTCTTCTCAAACCTGACTGGTTGGGAGTCGTCATTACCGATGTCAAGATGCCCGGGATGGACGGGTTGACACTGCTGGGGAAAATTCGCGAAAAAACACCGGAAATACCCGTGGTGATCCTGACCGGTCATGGAGATATATCGATGGCGATTGAGGCCATGCGTACTGGTGCCTATGACTTTCTCGAAAAACCGGCACCACCCGAATATCTGATCGATGTTGCCAGGCGTGCGCTGGAAACTCGACGTCTCAGCCTGGAAAATCGAGCCCTCAAGCAACGTTTGGCAACTGACCAGAAGTTGGAATCCCGTATTCTGGGGACGTCTTCAGCAATCGAAGGGTTGCGCCGGACCTTGTCTGCGCTTGCCAGTGTTGATGTCGATGTTCTCTTGCTGGGAGAAACCGGGGTTGGCAAAGAACTGGCGGCCCGCTGTCTGCACGATTCAGGCAATCGCTCATCCGGAAGATTTGTCCCCCTCAACTGTGGTGCGATTCCACCTAACCTGGTAGAAAGTGAACTGTTTGGCCACGAAAAAGGTGCCTTTACCAATGCCTCTGAACGTCGTATCGGCAAGATTGAGCTGGCTCAGGGAGGAACCTTGTTTCTGGATGAAATTGAGTCAATGCCGTTGGAAATTCAGGTTAAACTTTTGCGAACCTTGCAGGAACGCGTTATTGAGCGGGTGGGAGGCAACCAGCAGATACCGGTTAATTTCAGGGTTATCGCCGCAAGTAAAGTCAACCTGCGTCAGGCGGTACAGCAGGGTTCTTTTCGGGAAGACTTGTTTTACCGGCTGAATGTCGCAAGAGTGTCGATTCCATCACTGCGTGAACGCAAAAGTGATGTCAGGTCACTGTTGAATTATTTCATGACCGTTCTGGCCGAGCAGCACAACTGTGCAATACCAAAAGTGTCTGAACAAACTCTGACCCGGATGCGGAACTATTCCTGGCCGGGCAATATTCGTGAATTGCGAAATGTGGCACAACAGTTGGTACTCAACCTTCCTCTTGATCTGGGTGGCGAGGATTCGCAGGAACCAGATCCCTTCGCCGAGCAGCCTGTCGGTCTGGACGAGCTGGTGCAGAAGTACGAGAAGCAGATTATCGTTGACGCGCTGGAACGCAATGACGGGCGCATTGAGAAAACGGCCCAGGAGCTGCAGGTCCCTCGTAAAAAGCTGTATCTTCGGATGCAGAAATTCAATATTCGGCGTAAACACTAGTATTTTGACGGACTTTCCCCTCTGATATTTCGGGTAATGTTGTGATATCACAGGTTAAAAACGAGCTGTTCCGTCAGCAGCAAAATTGTAGTTTCCGAATAGGCCAATGATACAAACAACTTATTTCTTCAGGCAGGGAATTGGCATAAATAACGCATGCCAGAAAGCGACTTCAAGCTTAACCATATCGGCTATGATTGGCCGGGGTGGAGGCCAGCTTTACGGTAAAAAAATCAGATTTTTACTGAGAGGAGTTTATAGAAATGAGTCAATTCATTGCCTGGTCAGATGAAATCAGTGTTGGTATTCAAGAAATTGATGAGCAGCACAAGCAGCTGGTCAACCTGCTGAACAGTCTGTTTGATGCCATGGTGAACAATGCCGAGGACCGTGCACAGGTTACAAGAAAAATTCTGGCAGAACTGTTTCGTTATACGTCGGTCCATTTTGCAGTTGAAGAGAGCCTGTTTCGTATTTTCAATTATCCGGATTATGAAAATCACAAAAAGAATCACGATAAACTCAAGGCACAGGTCCGTGAGATCTATTTACAGGTACAAAGTGGCGAAAAACGAATCGATTCAAAATTACTGGTTTTTTTACGCAACTGGCTGACCTCTCACATTATGGAAGAAGATAAGGCTTATGCCGGATTTTTGATCAACCAGGGGGTAAAAAAGAGTTGGGTGAAAAAAAGCTGGCTGGGCAAGCTGCTGGGCTGAATCATCCATTGATGGCGAACGACAACTGAGATGTATCAGGGCGAAAAGCGCGCAAATATCAGGCATTAATGTTGAGTTCCTTTTTCCCTGTTGTTTATTCTGTTCAAAGCAATCCCTGCGGGACAGGTTTTCTGTCCTGTCGTACCGATATCCATTTCCTAACTTTCCAGCGACTCTCCAAATCATTAAATCGATTTTTTCAACCACAAACCGGATGCAACAGCGTTCGCTTTTGGGTCAATTTGAGAACATAACGGGTCAATATTGACCCGTTATGAAGGGTTCAGGGAATGATCGTGGCCGTTAGAACTCATTAGATATCAAACTGTTACAGTTTTTTTTGCGTTGGCATGTTGTTTGATGATTGATGAGGGAAGTTTTGTAGGCAGATGGAATGTTTCCTTCGGAAACACTTTTATTAACCCATGATCTGAAAACAAGGGAGAGCGCAGATGAAACGTTTTTTGGCAGTTATCCTAACTCTTGCTGTCGCCACGCTGTTTGTTGGTTGTGCCAATTTGGGAGCCAAAGCTAAGCCGAACTATGAGGTATCGGTTGCCGGCCCCGCCAAGTTGGACAAAAAAGGTCACATCGAGATCAGTGGCAAGGGTTTTTCCCCGCAGAGCAATATTGTTCTTCTGCTAAATGCAGGTGGCATCAAAAGCGATATTGGTGATGCCCTCAAACCGACCCCGGTAGCTGATGCTGATGGAGCATGGAAAACGACCTGGTCCTACGGTCGGATGGTAAAGAAAAAAATTATCAAGGCCGGCAGTTACAACATTGATGTGGTTAACGAAGATTATGAAAAAATGACATCGGTAAGTATCAGTTTTGCAAAATAGTTCACTTCATAAATGGCTCAATCAACACAGCTGGAGGAACAAATGCGTAAAATTATTATCCTGGCAATAGCAGCAGCTCTGATCTTTCCTTTCTCTGCGATGGCAGCGTATCCGGAAAAACCTATCAAATTGATCGTCCCGTCAAAAGCAGGTGGCTCGACGGATACTTCGGCACGTCTGTTTATCAAGGCCGCCAAGAAATACTGGCCGGGAGCAGAATTTGTTATCAAGAATGTCGGTGGTTCCGGTGGACTTAAGGGTTTTGAGGAGATCGCCCGGGCCAAGCCAAACGGCTACACCATCGGCATGATGTTTACCACCCAGATTGTTGCATATCGTTTCCAAGCGGGCTCATTATACCCTCGACAGTTTTCATATCATCGGCAACGCGATGCAGGACCCGCTGATTGTCGGGGTTCCGGTGGATAGCCCGATCAAAAACCTCAAGGATTTGATCAGTACGGCCAAGGCCAAAAGCCTGACCGCCGCAGTGAACGGGATCGGTTCAGATGATTTCGTTGCGGCCAAAAAATTTGAACGGCAAACCGGTGTAACGTTCAACCTGCTGCCCACCAAGGGTTCGACCGAACAGAAGGCCATGATTCTTGGTGGCCACATTGACGCCAGCTTTATGAATCTGTCTCAGTTACAGGCTCAGCATAAGGCTGGCAAGGCTAGAGTGATCGCCATTCTGGCGGATGAGCGGTCCAATATCCTGCCCGAGGTCATGACTGCCACCGAACAGGGTTACCCGGTCAGCATGACAGCTACCCGCGGGTTTATCGCTCCTGCCGGTCTCGATAAAAAAATTGCCGCCAAACTTGATGACCTGTTGGCAAAGGTCAATCGTGACGCCGGGTTTATTGCCGACACAGACAAAGGTGTGCTTTTTCGCTGGCCAATGACTGGACCTGAATATCTGAAATATCTTCAGGATCTTCAGGCTGAAACACAAATATTCTACAACCAGAACCCCTGGTAAACAGATGATAACGAAACGTTTGACTGAGTTGATTATTCTCAGTGGGTTCCTTGTTCTCGCTGTACTGCTTTATCGCAGCACAGCGAGTTACTCACCGATGGTGCAGGGATCGACTGCTATGTACGTTCGTTTTCTTGGTGTGACACTGGGTCTTTTGTGCGCCCTTGAAATGTTGTTGTGGTTTAGAAAGCGTGGCCAGGCTGAAGTTGAAAAACTGATGATTGCAAAAGACCCACGGCGTTTTTGGGGTCTTTTCTTCCTGTTGTTGCTTTATGCGGTTGCTGTCTCGACCTTGGGATTTTACCCGACGTCGGCATTGTTTCTACCGCTGGGCATGTTGTTACTCGGAGCCAGAAAGCCCTTGATTATTGGACTGACCTCCGCCGGGGTTCTCCTCTTTATCTATTTGGTCTTTGCAAAACTTCTGGAAGTCCCACTTCCTGAGGGAACCCTGTTTTAACGAGGATTTCGGATGATTTTACAGGCACTTCAGGCATTATTCACCCCCGTTTCACTGCTGGCGGTATTTATCGGCACAACGTCTGGCGTTATCGTTGGTGGCATGCCGGGCTTGACTGCAACCATGGCGGTCGCGTTGCTCATCCCTATCACGTTTTCTCTTGAACCCTTGACCGGTCTGTTGCTGATGGGTGGCGTCTATTGCGGGGCCATGTATGGCGGGTCGATTCCGGCCATCCTGCTACGGACACCAGGGACTCCGGCGGCAGTGGCGACTGCCATTGAAGGCTATCCAATGACCCAGCAAGGGCGTGGTGGCCTGGCCCTGAAGGTTTCGGTTATTGCCAGCTTTACAGGGGGAATATTTTCGACCTTCATCCTGCTGCTGATTGCACCGGTTTTGGCTGTTTTTGCTCTGACTTTTGGGCCACCTGAATACTTTTTACTGGCAATCCTGGGCCTGGCCGGGATCGTTTCGATGGCTGATGATGAGAACAGTTTGGTCAAAGCCCTGATTTCCGGTCTGATCGGACTGGTTCTCGCGGTTGTCGGAACCGACCCAATTTCAGGAATGCTGCGCTACACGATGGGGCTGACAGATCTCTTTGACGGAGTGGCGTTTATGCCCGCTTTGATCGGCATGTTTTCCATCGCTCAAATGCTGGAACTGACCGGAAGCAAAAGTGTTGTTGCTGATCGCAGTCAAGTGACAAAGATCAAACGTGAGCCTTTGCCGCGCGGAATCAGTAAGCCGATCTGGCTGGGTTCACTTATAGGAACGGTCATCGGAATTTTACCCGGTGAGGGTGCAACCATTGCCGCTTTTGTTTCTTACAACGTGGCTCGTCGTCGTTCAAAAAATCCGAAAACTTTTGGCAAGGGGAATCCTGAAGGGATTGCAGCGGCAGAGGCGGGCAATAATGGTTGTGTTGGGGGCTCCCTGGTACCGACTCTGACTCTAGGGATTCCGGGCAACAGTGTTGCTGCTGCCCTGCTGGGAGGATTGTTGATTCATGGTCTTATTCCCGGACCCGAGTTATTTACCACCTACGGGGTCATGACCTACGCCTTTATTCTTTCACTCTTTGTGGCCAACGTGATCTTTTTGATTCTGGGTTTATTCATGGCGCCCTACTTTGCCCGTATCTCTCTGACGCCGCCATCCCTGCTAATTCCGGTTGTCTGTCTCTTTTCGTTGCTTGGTTCGTATGCCATGAACAACAGTATTCTCGATATTTTTGTCGCATTGCTTTTTGGTATTGCCGCAATCATTCTGCAAAAGGCAGGATTTTCTCTGGGAGCACTCATTCTGGGTCTGATTCTGGGCCCGATCGCTGAAACCGGATTTGCCCAAGCTCTGATTATTGGCCATGGCAGCTACAGCATTTTCTTTAGTCGTCCCCAGGCCCTGGTACTCTGGGCCATCATCCTGATGCTGTTGGCGGCACCGCTCTACCAGATATATAGAGCCAGTCCCAACTAGCTAAAACGTAATGTTCACGGGAGATAGCACGATAAAATAATCCGACAAAGGAGACGTTTTTGCCTCCTTTGTCGGAAATAGATGCCTTATAATCTTGTCACCACAACGAAACCAAAGGACATCTATGAAAACTATCGCATTTCAGACCGAATTTCGTCCAGCACTTCCTGTCGTTTTTTGTGCAAAAGATTACCGTGAGTTCCGCACCACCATTGAAAAGATGGATCGTATCC
>JAJRWH010000016.1 GCA_024276935.1 Deltaproteobacteria bacterium | reverse complement strand
GATAGCTTTGCATCAGTTCCCGATAGCGAATCTCTTCGGATGACACAACTGGTCGAACTTGAATTTTTTTAAACTCAATGCGAGATTCTCCGAGGATGAAGGAGTTTCCTTTATACTCGATCCGCGGATATATGATCAGCACAAAGATTAGATCGGCAGTGTGGCTGGATTTGCAGGTTAGGACGAATTCACCCTGGGCTCATTCAGCATACAGGTTCCCATCGGCCTGGATTTCTACCTCCACGCTAATGGCAGCGACATTAACGGGGTAACCTATCTCGCCGACAATCTCCAAATTGAAAATGTGTCTGCCGACGCACAACCTCCCATAACATTTTCTCTGGTCGACTCAGGTATGGCCGGTGCTATCGCCGACCTGCTTGGTCTGGACATAACAACCGATGCCTTATTCTCCGCCGATGTGGAGGACAACACAAGTACCGGTATTCCCGGGGTTACCGTCGCGGCGACGCCGACACCGACCGTATTGTTCTATCAGCAGACTGACACCAGCTTCTCTTCATCCGGCGGCACCACCACCGCGAACGGACCGTCGTTCATCGGCGGAGTGCAGAATCCATCGGCTGCCGCCACCTACACCTTCACCCTCAGTCCGGACCAAGCGACGGCGGGTTACACCATTGATACAAGCTACAAACTCCGTCTGATCCCGGGGGAGATCAGCGACCCCATCTTGCCGTAATCGGCAACGCCTGAAATCATGCCCCGGAGCCTAGCTCCGGGGCTCATGCTCACAGTGCAAAGTTGGAACCCGCACAATAAGATGTACACCCCAACAATTTAGCATTTCCCCTTGCATCTTCTCCTGCAAGCAGCGGGACATTCTATATTGTCCCCCTTGGTTTTCTGGAGGCGATGGGGCTCCTCGTAAGCCCCACCGCCCTGCCTCTAAAACGATGACGATGATCAGTTACAAGTTAATCTGAAATTCTCATTCACCTCTCTAACACATTGTGAAAATATGATGCCAGTTTTTATCAACTCAGAGTGGGAAGTAACATATGCCAACCTGGGCATTGGTATCCCGACCCTGGTGTCAAACTACTTGCCTGACGATATTGAAGTCGTCATGCAATCGGAGAATGGATTACTCGGCATTGGCCCTTTCCCTGAAGAAAAACATCTCGATGCCGACCTGATCAATGCGGGAAAACAGACGATTACCGAACTTGCAGGCAGCAGCTATTTTGACAGCGCAGAATCATTCGCCATGATCCGCGGCGGTCATATCGACCTGTCGGTTCTTGGTGCAATGCAGGTTTCGGCCCGGGGAGATCTGGCAAACTGGATGATCCCGGGGTCCATGGTGAAAGGATCTGGTGGGGCCATGGACCTTGTTTCCGGAGTTAAAAGGATCATTGTCATGATGGACCACTGCACCAAAGAGGGTTCACCCAAAATTCTGGAAACCTGTACCCTGCCCCTGACCGGAAAAAATGTTGTCGATCTTCTGGTCACAGATCTTGGTGTTTTCGAGGTGGATCCGACAAAAGGTCTGAAGCTGGTCGAGCTGGCCTCGGGAACAGATCTGGAAAAGATCAAGGCCCTTACCGGTTGCTCTTTCCAGATTTCCAGGCAACTGAGACCCTGAAGTTTTCAGTGCTTTTTGCCCAGATAGGCTTCCTGAACTTTTTCAGATGCCAGCAGTTCGGCTGAGGTGCCGGAAAGAGCAATTTTGCCGACATCCAGCACATAACCTCGGTCAGCCAGTTTCAACGCAGCTTTGGCATTTTGCTCAACCAGCAAAACGGTAACGCCACTTTCGGCAATCTCTTTGATCTGCTTGAAAATCGCCTTGACCAGAATAGGCGCAATCCCCAGGGAAGGCTCGTCGAGCAGCAGCATTTCCGGCTTGCTCATCAGAGCCCGACCGATGGCCAGCATCTGCTGTTCGCCACCAGAAAGGGTTCCAGCCAATTGCTTGCGACGTTCTTCCAGGCGTGGAAAGAGACGAAAGACCCAATCAAGAACTTCGCGGTCCATTTTCGTTTGGGTGTAGGCCCCGAGTAACAGATTTTCTTCGACCGTCAAAATACCAAAAACCCTGCGACCTTCGGGGGAGTGACTGATGCCCAGCTTGACAATTTTGTGCGCAGGCAACTGGGTCAGTTCTTGCCCCTTGAAACGGATCGACCCGGATTTGGCCTTGAGCAATTGACTGATGGTGCGCATGGTCGTGGTTTTACCCGCTCCGTTCGCGCCCAGAATGGTCACAATCTCACCTTTATGAACTTCCAGCGAAATCCCCTTGATTGCGGCAATGCTACCGTAGGAGACTTCGAGGTCCTTGATTTCAAACAGGATATCACTCATCGTCATCCTCCTCACTTCCCAGATAGGCTTCAATAACCGCCGGGTTTTGCTGAATCTCTGCCGGGGTTCCCTCGGCAATCTTTTTACCAAAATTGATAACGGTGAGATAATCGGTAACTTCCATCACCATGTCCATATCATGCTCAATCAGCAACACGGTGACACCCTTGTCACGAATCCTGAAAATGGTATTCAGCAGCTCCTGGGTTTCTTTGTCATTGAGCCCTGCGGCCGGTTCGTCAAGAATCAGCAAGGTTGGTTCAATCGCCATCGCCCGGGCAATTTCGACCCGGCGCTGAATCCCGTAAGGCAAACTGCCAACCGGGGTGGCCGCAAAGGCGCCAAGGTCAAAGAAATCGAGTTGTTCTTCAACCTTTTTCCAGTTTTCATGCTCGTCACGTTTGGAGGCGGGGGTATGAAAAATGCCATGCCAGAGCTTTTGTCTGCTTTTGATGTGACGCCCACTCATGATATTTTCGGCAACCGACATCTGGCTGAAAAGACGAATGGTCTGAAAGGTTCGGACAATCCCCCGATCAACGATCTGATAAGGAGTCAGGCCACGGATTTCTTCTCCTCGCCAGCTGACTGATCCTTCTTCTGACTTGTAGATCCCGGTGATACAGTTGAAAACTGTGGTTTTCCCCGCACCATTGGGGCCGATGATCCCGTAGATCTGGCCATCTTCAACCTTGAGATCCAGGGCATCGACAGCCGTCAAGCCTCCAAAACGCTTGGTCACCTCGGTCAGTATCAATTCATTATGCGCCATGGTTATTTTCCTTGATCAGAAACCGGGGGATCTTGCCAAAGGTTGCCGGCCAGATACCACGCGGTCGCAAAATCATTGCTGCGATCATTGCAAATCCGAAGATAAAGAAACGCCAGGTGGCAAATTCACGAAAAATCTCCGGCAACACGAACATCACAAATACCCCGATCAAGACACCGGGTACCGAAGAACCCCCGACAATAACAATGCTGAAAAAGAGCACCGACTGCATAAAATTGAATGCCTCGGGACTGACCGCCGAATACTGGGTGGCAAAAACAGTTCCTGCCAGACCAGCAATCCCGGCGCTCAAGGCAAAGGCAAAGATTTTATAAATCCGGGTATTGATTCCGATACTTTCTGCCGCCAGCTGATCTTCGCGCAGATAGTGCAGAGCCCGGCCCGGCTTGCTGCCCTCAAGGTTGTGCATAATCCACAGGGTCAGCAGCAGAACGGCAAAAGCAAAGTAGTAAACCGCAACCTGACTCAGCAGCTGGACACCAAAGAAGCTGAGGGAATCAAGCCCGAAGATCCCGTTGGGTCCTCCGGTTATCCCGCCCAGATTGTTCTGCACAACCTGAACGAAAACGATATTGAAACCGATGGTTGTCACCAGCAGATAGTCACCACGAAGATGCACAATCGGTCCGGCGAGGATCACCCCGAAAACTGCGGGAATCAGAATCGCCAGCGGAATTGTCGCCAGCAGTGGCCAGCCGAACTGGGCATTGAGAATGGCCGTGGTATAGGCCCCGATACCAAAGAAGAGGGCCTGCCCCATATTGAACATGCCACTTTTACCCAGCACAATATCCTGCGACAGAGCCACAACCGAAAAAATCAAAAAGGTAATCGCCACCGCCTGCCAACGTGAGTTGAGCAGGTGCGGCAGCCCTGCCATAACGACAAAGAAAACCGGATAGCCAAAGCGTTGCATACTCTTCATCAGACTTTCTCCGCAACCCGCTCACCGAGAATACCGGTAGGCCGGACAATCAGGATCACAATCAACAGGATAAAGGTGAAGGCATCGGCCCAGGTGCTGGAAACATAACCGGCGATAAAGGCATTGAATAATCCCAGCAGCATCCCGCCGAGCATGGCTCCGGGAATATTGCCGATCCCGCCGATAATCGCGGCGATAAAGGCATAGAGTCCATACTGCCAGCCCATATTGAAGGTAATACCACGATAGTAAAGACCGATAAAAAGCCCCCCAACCGCCCCCAGCGATGACCCGATAATAAAGATCAGGGCAATAATGCTGTTGACGTTAATCCCCATCAGACGGGCCGCATCCTGATCGATCGAACTGGCACGAATCGCTGCCCCCATCCGGGTTTTTTCGACAAACAGATAGAGTGAAATCATCAACACCAGTGACAGCACCAGGATAATCACCTGAATCAGACTGATCACCACGCCACCGAAATCCCAATAGACCTGCGGAACAAGTTCGGGAAAAATCCGCATCCGCGGCCCCCAGATCAACATAATTCCATTCTGGATCACCAGTGACGCCCCTAACGCCGAAACCACCGCCGACAAGCGGGGGGCACCGCGTAACGGGCGGTAGGCGATTCGCTCCAGAATAATGCCGACCACCGCCATCGACAGGGCAGCAAGCAGAAAAATTGCGATAACCGCCATCAGTGAGGTTGCCTGACCCATCACCTGAGTGTAGATAGTCAGACCAACGAAAGCCGAAGCGGCAACCATATCGCCATGGGCAAAGTTGATCAGGCGCATGACGCCATAGACCATGGTATAGCCCAGTGCAACCAGCGCAAACATACTGCCGATGGTCAGACCGTTGGCCAGCTGTTGCAGAAAAATGTCCATAAAACTTGTCTCCGCGGTATTTATTCAGGCTCCCTGCCAGACGCCAGACGAGGACAAAAGGGTCCTCACCTCGCACCTGAGAGGCAGGTTCTACAAATCAGGTATTGCTGTTTTAAAGATAAAAAAAGGGCGGGAGAATGAACCTCTCCCCCGCCCTGCAAAAAACTTGGCTATCTGTTACTGAACATACTCGTTGGCGTATGTCCCGTCGGCCTTGATTCTTTTAACAACGTAAGCACCACCATTGCGGTTACCGTCTTTGGCAAAGGTGATCGGACCGGTGATCCCCGGCAGGGGCTTTTTCATGTTATGCAGGTAGTCAGCAGCCTTTTTGGTGTCGAAGCTCTTGTTCTGCTCCATGGCGTGAATAATGGCCCGCATCCCATCAATGTTCATCAGACCCCAGATTGAAGGAGGCATTTCACCATATTTTTTCTGGTAGTCAGCAATGAAGGTTTTGGCAATGTCGTAGGGCAGGACGTCAGGTGAAGGAACGTTGATGATAAAAGCACCCTGGGCGGCAGAACCGGCCAGTTTGACAAAGTCCGGGTTGTCGTTGGCGTCACCACCATAGAAATCGGCCTTGATACCAAGTGCCTTCTGCTGTGCACGCAGTTGACCACCATCAGAGTAGTAACCGGCAAAGAAGATTGCATCAGGATTTTTTGATTTGATGTTGGTCAGCACCGGAGTGAAGTTTTGTGAATCAGCCTTGATCTTGTCACGTGACACGACCTTGCCACCCAGCTTTTTAATTGCTGCCTGGGTTGCATTGGCCAGGCCATCGGCATAGGTCGAAAAGTCAGAAATAACCACGATCCGCTTGTATTTCTTGACCTTGACCAGGTAGTTGGCGACAAACTCGGCTTCTGCACTATTGGGGAAGGAGTTACGCAGGAAAGTCCAGTAACCTTTTTCGGTCAGGCTGTCAGCAGTCCCGTCAGAGGTCTGCAAAACACCTGCGTTGAAGTAGGTTTTTTGAGCCGCTTCGGCGCAGGTCGAGGTGTAGGAACCGATAACCATCGAAACACCCTTGTTGACCAGATCTTTGGCACAGATGGCTGCGGCCATTGCTGTTCCCTGATCGTCGCAGGCGATGACTTCGATCTTCTTGCCCATCACGCCACCTTTGGCATTGATCTGTTCGGCCAGCAGGCGGACACCATTTTCGATCCCCTGACCTTCATTGGCATAGCTGCCGGTAATCGGAGCCTGAACCCCAACCTTCAGGGTGTCAGCAAGAGCCGGAACGGCCAGCAGGGCTACCACAACGGCAACCAGAATTGTACGAATGAATCTGTTCATTTTGTCTCTCCTTTTTTGGTGATAGCAAACACTGTTTTGACGCGAAGATTAGCCCGCAAAAGGGCAAGGGTCAATCAAAATGTCCCTGAATGCCTGACCCGCTAAATCTGTCTGTTGGGGGTCAGAATCGTTTCATGCCAAGCATCTGCTTTAATGCATGTCTGGCAATCGAAGGATTTTCTTTGAGACGACGACGTGAATAGGGCATCCAGGACGCACCATAGGGAACATAAACCCGCAGCCGATGTCCGGCATCAACAATGATCTGGCGTAATTCTTCGTCGACCCCAAGGAGCATTTGAAATTCATACTCATCGGTCGCCAGACCATACTGATCAATCAGTTCAAGGGCTTCGAACACCAGCTTTTCATCATGTGTTGCGATCCCCACATAACTCTGGTGGCGAAACATTCGCTCAAGAGCCTTGACGAAACTGCGATTGATGGTCTCCGGATTTTTCCAGGCCGCCGTGCGCGGTTCATTGTAAATCCCCTTGCACAGACGAAAGTTCATCCCGGCATCACTGAGAGATTCAATATCCTCGGCGGTACGCCGTAAATAGGCCTGCAAGACCAGGCCAACATGCTTTGGAAAGTCTGCACGCAACTGCCGATAGAGTTTGATGGTGGCATCGGTACAGGCGATATCTTCCATATCGATCCGCACAAAGCTGTCAAGCTCTGCCGCTTTGGCAACAATTTCACGAACATTGGCAAAGGCGAACTCTTCGTCAAGCAGCAATCCCATCTGGGTCGGCTTGAACGATAGATTGGCCTCCAGTTTCTCACGGTGGATCGCTTCGAGAATCTCAAGGCATTGATCCCGAAAAAAGAGTGCTTCTTCTTTGGTCGTAATGAACTCACCCAGAACATCGATGGTTGCCATCATCTTGCGCCCGTTAAGATCACGAGTCACCCGGATGGCATCTTCCAGTTTTTCTCCCGCAATATAACCCCTGGCAAAGAATCCGACTATCGGACCGGGAACATGCATGATGGTTTTTGCCACCAGAAAGTTGAAGATCGACATTTTTTACTCCGTTGAAGTCAGTGACAGGTCATAGACACTCTTGTCGTGCGTCACTCGTCTTCCATAAACGGATATTCGAAGCTTTCCGCAGCGTCATAGGTTTCCTTGATGGTCCGTGGCGATGTCCAGCGCAGCAGGTTAAGCATCGACCCGGCCTTGTCGTTGGTTCCCGAAGCCCGGGCACCCCCAAAAGGTTGTTGTCCAACCACGGCCCCGGTCGGTTTATCGTTGATATAGAAGTTACCCGCTGCATTTTCAAGAACCTGCAGGGCCTCACTGACAGCCTGACGCTCGTTGGCGAAAACAGCCCCGGTCAGAGCATAGGGAGAGGTCGCATCACACAGGGCCAGGGTTTCACTGTACTGGTCGTCGGGATAGACATAGAGAGTGATCACCGGGCCGAAAATCTCTTCTTCCATGGTTTTGAAGTGCGGATCTTTGGCCAGAATAACCGTCGGTTCAATAAAATAGCCGACACTGTCATCACAGCCCCCACCAATGATCACCTCGGCATCATCGGCTGCGGCGGCATAATCGATAAACGCGCGAATACTGTCGAAGGCCGCCTGATCGATGACAGCATTGAAGAAGTTGCCAAAATCATCCGTCGGACCCATTTTGATCCGCGCGATATCCTGCTCCAGTTCGTTGCGTAATTGCGGCCAGAGGGATTCGGGGATGTAAGCCCGTGACGCTGCTGAACATTTCTGACCCTGGTACTCAAAGGCTCCACGGATAATCGCGGTGGTCAGTTTACGCAAGTCTGCCGATTTGTGCGCAACGATGAAATCCTTGCCGCCCGTCTCACCAACAATGCGTGGATAGGATTTATATCCCGCGATATTGTCGCCAATCGTCTTCCACATGCCCTGGAATACAGCTGTCGACCCGGTGAAATGGACACCACCCAGATCAGGATGGGGCAGACACAGGCCACCGATTTGCGCACCTGAACCGGGAATAAAGTTGATGACGCCATCCGGCAAACCGGCTTCTTTGAGAATCTGCATAAAGAGATAGGGAGTATAGACACAACTTGACGCCGGTTTCAGCAATACCGTGTTACCCATGATCGCCGGAGCTGTGGGCAGGTTACCGGCAATCGCGGTGAAATTGAACGGAGCCACTGCCAGGACAAAACCTTCAAGCGGACGCTGCTGAAGATAGTTCCAGATACCGGTCGGGCTGACAGGTGGCTGCTCAGCATAGATCTGCTGGGCGTAGGAAACGTTGAAACGTAAAAAGTCGATCAGTTCGCAGGCCGCATCAACCTCGGCCTGAAAAGCACTTTTGCTGGTCGAGAGCATGCTGGCCGCGTTCATTTTGTAACGGTATTTGCCTGCCAGCAGTTCGGCGGCTTTCAGAAAAATTGCGGCCCGTTCTTCCCAACGCAGGGCTTCCCACTCGGACTTCGCCGTCATGGCCGCCTCGATTGCCAGCTTGATTTCAGCCTCGCCTGCCATGTGGTATTCAGCCAGAACATGTTTGTGATCATGTGGCATCACGACCTTGCCCAGCTTGCCGGTACGGATCTCCTTACCCCCGATAATCAGCGGGATTTCGATCTTTTGTGCTTTCATTTCCGCCAGGGCCGCCTTCAGTTTGGCCCGCTCGGTCGTTCCCGGGGCATAGTTCTGGATCGGCTCATTAGCAGGGACAGGAACATTGATAATCGCGTTATTCAGCAGGTTCATAGCTATCCTCGTCAAAGGTTGGTTTGGTCTGCAACAAAAAATACAGAGGCTCGGATTTCATGCCTCTTACGTTGGTGGCCCTGTAAAGAGCAAAGAGAATGCCAAACCCTGTTTTGCTCTCCATAACACTGGCCTGAAGTGACTTACAGAAGATAATTATAGCAGCTATTTCAATAACTTCGCGGTGAGAGTTTTTGCTCGTACCAGGGGCGAAAAAAGGAGCTGTGGAAGAGGAGAGGAAGAATAGCCTGCCCGATTATGCAATAATGCATAATCGGGCTAAAGCAGGCCGTGTTTTTTCAGTTTACGTGCGATCGTCGACTGATTGACGCCCAACTCAGCAGCCATCTCGGTCTGGCTGAGGCCCGCAGTTTTCAGTTCGGCCAGCAAGCGATATTCAACCTGGGCAAGGACCTGATTCAACGATTGACCTTTTTTCCAGTGAAGCACCGTCTTGTCAGCCGCAGACTCCCGCTGCCCAAGCTCGGGTGGCAGATCACTGACACCGATAATCTCGTTGTCTGACATCACCACCAGCCGCTCACAAAGGTTCATCAGTTCCCGCACATTTCCCGGATAATCATAATGAAGCAGCAGATCAAGAGTCGCCCGCCCAAGGCGACGGTTGACCCCGAGTTTTTGCGCAAACTCGGCGATATAGTGCCGCAACAGTGGCAGCAGACAATCCCTGCGTTCTCGCAACGCAGGAACAGTCAGAGGAATCACGTTGAGGCGGTAAAACAGATCGAGACGGAACTGCTCGTTGGCAACCATCTGTTCAAGATTGCGGTGGGTGGCGGCCAGCACGCGCACGTCAACATGCATGCTGGTGGTCGCGCCCAGGCGGGTAATCCGGCCATCTTCAAGAAAACGCAACAACTTGACCTGCGAAGCCGCAGGAAGTTCGGCAACCTCATCCAGAAACAGAGTTCCCCCGTCGGCCAGTTCGAAATAACCCGGCTTGGCGCTCTGGGCCCCGGTAAAGGCGCCTTTTTCGTAACCAAAGAGTTCAGATTCGATCAGGGTTTCAGGAATCGCCCCACAGTTGATCCGAATCATCGGGCCTGTTGCTCGCTTTGAATGACTGTGAATCAGATCGGCAATGACCCCCTTGCCAACACCTGACTCTCCCAGGATCAGCACCGTTGAATCGGCCCCGCCAACCCGCACGGCCTGCTGCAAAACCTGCATCATCACCGAACTGCGGGCAATGATCTGGCGCGATTCAAGTTCGAGCTGCTGCATCGCCAGCATCTGCTCCCGAAACTGACTGCTGCGGGTGGCCTCCTCTTCGAGACTGCGCTGCAAATGATCGATCTCGGTGACGTCCCTGACCGTGACAACGGCCAGAACCAGTTCCCCCTGTTCATCAAACACCGGAGTCCCGGTCGACATCAGCTTGCGCCCATGATGATTCTGCAGCACGCTGACCTGCTTGCGACTTCGAATCGCCTCCAGAGCAGCACTCCGATCCACAAATCCCTCTTCAACCATCTCGAATATATTGCGTCCCAGCACGTCCGCGGCCTTGATATTGTGCAAACGTTCCGAGGCCGGGTTGACCCGGATCACCTGACCATCAGCACGACAGACAAAAAGCCCGTCCGAGGATGAGTTGATAATGGCGTTCAACTCACGATTCAACTCTTCAATCGCCAACTTGTCCCGATTCTTTTCCATCATACAAAATCCTGTTTATGCAAAACGACATAAAATGCATTGTTGCATAAATACCCTTTTGACAAAACAAAAAAGCCCCGCAGATTCACATCTCTGCGAGGCTTCATTTCTGTCAACAACCTGCGGCCAGATTCAGGCGTCGCCCAACTCACGTGACCGGCTGGCCGCAGCACTGACTGCCTCCATCAAAGTGGTTCGCAACCCCTTGTTTTCCAGAGTGCTGACTCCGGTAATCGCGGTTCCGCCAGGTGAGCAGACCCGATCACGCAAAATCGCCGGATGTTCATTGGTTTCTCTCACCATCAGCGCCGCACCGACAACGGTTTGCACCGCCAGGGCGTGAGCAATATCCCGCCGTAATCCTTCGCGAACGCCACCATCAGCCAGAGCCTCAATAATGGTGTAAACATAAGCCGGTCCCGAACCGGAAAGCCCGGTCACGGCATCCATCTGGCGCTCGTCGATCAACTGAACCTGGCCTACGGTTTCAAAAAGGTGCCGCACCAGCAACAAATCAGCATGGCTGGCATTATGTCCCAGACAAATAGCTGTTGCCCCCTCACCAACCAGAGCGGGGGTATTGGGCATCACCCGCACCACCCGGGCCGCACCATCAAAATGCTCTTCGACAAAGGCACAGGAGATTCCGGCGAGAATCGAGACCAGCAAGGTATCAGGACGAAAAGCACTGGCAAAACCGCTGATTACTTCACCGGCAATCTGCGGTTTGATTGCCAGAACCACCACATCACACTGGCGCACAACATCCAGATTATCGCTGGTCACACCAACGTTGTAGGCGTCAGCCAGATGGTCCCGACGCAGATCACTCGGCTCGGCAACCAGAATTTTTTCATTGGGGCAGGCGGCCTCAAGTAATCCTTTTATGATGGCTTCCGCCATATTTCCCCCACCGATAAAACCGATTTTTTTGATGTTTGTCATTTGCTGGCCCTCTGAGTCAAAAAATTGATAAACTGCACGAGATCAGTCTTCTTTAGCATAACAGCGTGAATAAATACACCATCGCAAAAAATCCTGATAAAGTACGCAGGCAGCTCCCAAGGAGTCTGGCGGGTTATCCGGGCGCCTTGAATTAACAACAGCATTTATTTCAGACACAGGATCAGCAGACTATGGATATGTGGTACACCGAAAAACATGGCGAAAATGTCGGAATTACCCTCAAGGTAAAAGAGACCCTTTTTTCCGGCAAAAGTGATTTTCAGCAGCTCGATATTGTCGAAACCGCAGAATACGGGCGGATGATGCTGCTCGACGGTCTGGTCATGTGCACCGAACGAGATGAGTTTGTTTATCACGATATGATCGTCCATCCGGCCATGTTTGTTCACCCGGCGCCAAAGCAGGTGCTGGTTATCGGTGGCGGTGATGGTGGCAGCATCCGCGAAATTGTGCGCCATCCTGAAGTCGAATTGGCAACCCTGTGCGAAATAGATGGCCTGGTGGTCGAGCAGTCGGTCAAACTGCTGCCTCAACTGGCCAGTGCCATTGATGGCAAGCATCCGAAAGTCAAACTGCATATTGATGATGGGCTGGCCTATATCCGCGAACATCAAAATGAATTTGACATTATCCTGGTCGATTCAACCGACCCGATCGGTCCGGCAGTCGGACTGTTCGAAGAGGATTTCTACCGTCTGGTCCATGGCGCTCTCAAAGATGACGGGATTATGGTTGCCCAGAGTGAGTCGCCCTTCTACCATGGCAAAATTCAGCAGGATATGTACACCAACCTGCGTGCGGTCTTTCCGATTGTTGAAATGTATCAGGCCTTTATCCCCACCTATCCCAGCGGGCTCTGGAGCTTCGCCTTTGCCAGCAAACGCTGGCATCCCGTTGATGATTTTGACCGCAACCGTGCAGCAGGCCGCGGATTTCACACCCGCTACTACAATGAAGAACTCCATCTGGGTGCTTTCATGCTGCCAACTTTTGCCCGGGAAAATATCACCCCATGAAAATCTCTCCCGACAGCCCCTGGTCTGCTGAAAAATCGCGGCAGCTGTATGCCATTGACCACTGGGGAGCAGACTGTTTCAGCATCAATGACAAGGGGCAGGTCTGTGTGCTGACTGACGGCAGAAGCGGAAAAATCGAAACCCCGCTCGCCGGGATCGTCCAGGGTCTCCATGAACGTGGCTACGGTCTGCCGGTTCTGCTGCGCTTTGTCGATCTGCTGGATGCCAGCCTGGCCCGACTGCACCAGGGTTTTGCCCGGGCCATCGCTTCTCAGAACTACACCAACGTCTATCAGGGTGTTTTTCCGGTCAAGGTCAACCAGCAACGCCAGGTCATTGAAGAACTGGTTCGAATCGGCAAACCTCTCCAGACCGGATTTGAGGCCGGCAGCAAAGCCGAACTGGCCCTGGCTCTGGCCAACCTGCCAGCCCCCGGCCTGCTGATTCTCAATGGCTACAAAGATCGTGATTTTATTGATCTGGGACTCTGGGCCACCCGTTTGGGTCACCGCTGTTTCTTTGTCATTGAATCGCCAGATGAATTGACACGACTGATCGCACGCAGTAAAGCTTTTGCCATCCGGCCCCTGATCGGCGTCCGCACCAAGGTCTCGGCCCGGGTCGGAGGCCTCTGGACAGAAACCAGTGGTGATCGCAGCAGTTTCGGCCTGAGTCCACAACAGCTGCTAGCTGCCCTCGATCAACTTAAAAGTGCCCGGATGCTTGACTGCCTGCAACTGTTGCACTGCCATCTCGGCTCACAGATTCCTGACATCAGCGACATCCGGACCGGTGCTACCGAAGCCTGTCGATTTTATGCCGCTCTGGTCGCCGAAGGCGCCCCCATGGGCACGATCGACTTTGGCGGCGGACTGGCGGTAGATTATACCGGCAGTGGTGAAGCGCCTGATTCACGCAACTACACCCTGGAAGATTACTGTTGCACGCTGATCGCAACAATTCGCTCCTGCCTTGATCCTCTCCAGATTGAACATCCTGCCATCATTACCGAATCTGGCCGTGCCACGGTGGCTGATTCCTCGGTGTTACTCTTCAACATTCTGGGGACCATGTGCTTTGAGGCCGATGAGGAAAGTCCGGTCATCCCGGATGACTGCTGCCCACAGATTCACCAACTGGCCGAACTGCACAACAAACTGGCGCAGCGTGATCCCGGCCAGGCCTATCAACAGGCTCTGACCTGTCGCGACCAGTTGCGCAACCAGTTTCGTGCCGGTCTGCTTGACCTGCGTCACCGTGCTCTGGCAGAAAACCTGTTTCTTGCGGTCGCCCGTAAAATTCTGCAGGTGATTCCGGTCGATGCAGAGCTGCCCACCGAATTGAAGGGGCTGCGCCGTAATATGGCCGATATCTACTACGGAAATTTCAGCGTTTTTCAATCATTGCCAGATTCGTGGGCCATCGGGCAGACGTTTCCACTTGTGCCGATTGACCGCCACACTGAGCCGCCCTGGCGCGAGGGAATGATTTCTGACCTGACCTGCGACTGTGACGGCAAACTCGACAATTTCAACCTGGCCGGAACCCGTCGTCCAACTCTGCCCCTGCATCCGTTGCGACCGGGTGAAGACTATATTCTCGGGGTGTTTCTGATGGGAGCCTATCAGGAGACCCTGGGCGACCTGCACAACCTTTTTGGTGATACCCATACCCTGAACGTACGTATTACTCCCGATGGCCAGGTTGATTTTCAACAGGAAATTGCCGGGGACAGCATCAATGACCTGCTCAGCTATGTTGAGTATGACCCGCAGCAGCTCAGTGAAAAACTTCGGATCACCGCTGAAAAAGCGGTTCGAACAGGCAAGCTGACAGCTGAACAGCGCAGATACTTTCTCGATTTCTATCGTGAGCTGCTTCAGGGGTACAGCTACTTCAATCACGACCCGAAAGAGGACCATCATGACACCTGAAGAACTTGCCAGATTCAATGGCCAAAATGGTCAACCGGCCTATGTTGCTGTCGGTGGCATCATCTATGACGTCAGTGCCAGCCCCTTCTGGGCAAAAGGAAATCATGAGGGGGCACACCAGGCCGGTTGCGATTTGACCACTGAACTCAAAAGTGCTCCCCATATCACAGCGGTGGTCGAACGCTTTCCCAGCGTGGGGCGTTTAACCGAACCGACCCAACCAACATCCGCATCGGGCTCGAAATTGCCACTCGCTATCGCGGCACTTGCCATTCTGGCAGTTCTGTTTTTCTTCCTGCGCTGAACCCTTCCCTTTGCGGGCTGAAAAATATACTGGCATTAAGACTTGCGTCCACCATAAGGTTAGATTATACTTATAAACTCGCACAAATGCTTCTCACGAGGGGGGGGGGAGGGGGAATCCCCATGGCAGACCGTATTCACATCCTGTATATCGGCAACGATCCCGGTGAACAGCAACTGCTCGAAGAGATGCTGCGTGAAGCCCTGGGTGACGGCCTGCTGATGACCTGGATCGACAACTTCAACGAGGCGCTCTGGCCTCTTGAAACCAGTTATTATGACCTGGTCTTTCTCGACTACCACCTCGATGGGCGCGATACGATTGAACTGCTGCGGCGCTCCGCGAGCAGCGAGGGCCGCTCAATGCCGGTCGTCATGCTGGCCGACAACGAGGATCACCTTGATGATCTTGAAGTTATCCGCCAGGGCGCAGCCGACTACCTGAGCAAACAGGAGTTAAGTGTTTCGATTCTCAAACGCAGTGTTCGTTATGCCATCGAACGTAAAAAGATCGAACAACGACTTCTGACCCTGTCTCACTATGACCCGCTGACCGGGCTGGCCAATCGTAACCTTTTTTATCTCAAACTGACCGACGGTATTATTCAGACCCTGCGTGGCAACCAGTTGCTGGCACTCTTCTTTCTCGATCTGGACCACTTCAAGGAGATCAACGACACCCTGGGACATCCCAGTGGTGACCGATTGCTGCAGGAGGTCTCGACCCGGCTGAAAAAAGCAACGCGGGCCAGCGATACCGTCGCTCGTCTCGGAGGCGATGAATTCGCAATCATCGCCACTCATCTGGGTACCGAAGACGATATCACTCTGCTGGCCAAAAAACTGATCACCAGTTTCAACGAACCCTTCAATCTGGGCGGAACCCAGGTGACCACTCATACCAGTATCGGAATCGCCCTCTGTCCGGTCCATGGCCATGACCCGGATGAGTTGCTGCGTCATGCCGATCTGGCGCTGTACCAGGCCAAAGCGGCAGGCCGAAATAATTTTAAATTCTATGATTCAGAGCTTGACGCCCGGGCCCAGGAATACCGTGCTCTTGAGCAGGAAATGCGTCACGCCCTGCATCATCGGGACTTTTCCTTACACTACCAACCCATGTTTTCGAGCGATGGTAAACAGGTTATCGGCGTCGAGGCACTGGTTCGCTGGTTTCACAAGGTTCGCGGGATGATTGCCCCGGGAGATTTTATTCCCCTGGCCGAATCATCCGGCCTGATTCTGCCCCTTGGCGAGCAGGTTCTTGAAATGGTCTGTGACCAGATCAATCAATGGCAGCAGATGGGAATGCCGGAGATGCTGGTAGCCGTCAACCTCTCTCCGACCCAGTTTTCTGACCCGGATCTGGTTGAAAAAATTATCCATATTCTGGAAGAAAAGGGGGTCTCCCCTCAGCGGATTGAACTGGAAATCACCGAAAATACTCTGATGGAAACCGGCCCTGAGGTCATCGAGCGACTGACCAGACTCCACGATCTGGGGATCAAACTGGCCATCGATGATTTTGGAACCGGCTACTCCTCACTAAGCTATCTGAAAAAGTTTCCGGTGCATAAACTCAAAATTGACCGGGCCTTTGTCAAAGACGTCACGACCGACCAGGACGATGCAACCATAGCCCGCAGTATTATCCATCTGGGACAGGCGATGAATCTGGAAATCATCGCCGAAGGGGTTGAAACAGAGGATCAGTTGAATTTTCTGCGTAATGAAGGTTGTCAACAGGTTCAGGGTTTTCTGTTCGCCAAGCCCATGGGGGCTGATACCCTGGCAAAGTGGCTGCCACAGCGGCATTCCTCACCACCCGGACATCAGGCCTCTGCCTGAACCGGCACTCCCCTCTCGACATCTCCGACAGGCAGACTAACAGTAAAGGTGGTCCCCTCTCCAGGCTGACTTTCCACCCTGATTTCACCCTGATGCTGGCTGACAATATCCTGCAAAATGG
>JAJRWH010000015.1 GCA_024276935.1 Deltaproteobacteria bacterium | reverse complement strand
TTTTTTGCTCTGGAGTTTTTTGTGCGGGCTGGTTTTTTATGTCAACAGCCGTACCGAGGCTGCCGGTGTCATCGGCAATGCACAGATTATGGCACGGACCAGTATTGACAAGGATATCGCCTATCGCCATTGGATTGCGAACCTGGGTGGCGTTTATGCTCAGATCAGCAAGCAGTTGCCACCCAATCCCTACCTCAAGGTTCCTGAACGTGATATTCAAACACCTTCGGGACGCAAACTGACCCTGGTCAATCCGGCTTATATGACACGTCAGGTGTTTGAGCAGGACCTTCCGTTGGAGACCTCTCTCTGGAGCCATATCACCAGTCTCGACCCTCTGCGACCTGCCAATGCGCCCGATGACTGGGAAACCCGTGCCTTGGAATCCTTCCAAAAAGGAAAGTTGGAGTATGGTGAGATGTGGACCTATCAAGGGGTGCCGGTTTATCGTTTCATGCGACCTCTTTGGGTGAAGGAAAGCTGCCTGAGATGCCATGGGGTGCAGGGCTACAAACTTGGCGACCTGCGGGGTGGGATCAGCGTCATGGTTCCAATCGGTACCTTTGTTCAGGAAAAAGTTGAGCATAACAGACTGGAAGCCCTGACCGTCGGCGGCATCTGGCTGGTTGGGGTGCTTTTGCTGTTTTTGGGCTGGCGGCGCATTGGCCAGGGGACCAGAGAGCTGTTATTGCAACGTGAAAATATGCTCCAGCTGTTCGAAGCGGCACCCAATGGTTTGTTGCTGTTTAATCGAGCCTGTAAAGTTATTCTGTCCAACAAGGTTTTCAGCGATAATTATTGCCAGTCAGAATCTCCGTGTGGCAAATGTTTTGGTGAAATTGCTCATTGCAAAAATGCCGAAAGAGACCCACGGGGCTGTGGATTCAGTCGCGCCTGTCAGAGCTGTCCTATCCAGCAGGCCCTGCAACAGTCATTTACACAGCACCTGAGAACAAATTTTCAGGAATGTCGAGTGACAACTTCAGGAGAGGACAGTTCTTCCCAGGTTTTTCTGTTCAGTGTGACTCCTTTATCATTCAGTGGCGAGGAGTGTGCGCTTCTTTCTCTGGCAGATATCAGTGCACAGAAAATGGCCGAACAGGAGCGCAAGGAAATGCACGACCAACTCCTGCAGACCCAGAAAATCGAATCGATAGGACGTCTCGCAGGAGGAGTCGCCCATGACTTCAACAATATGCTTGCTACCATTACCGGTAACGTCGAACTGGCGTTGTTGAAGGGAAAAGGGGAAGATAAAATCAAGGACCACCTGCTTCAGATCAAGGATGCGGCAAGCCGTTCAGTGGGCCTGACACGGCAGTTGCTGGGTTTTGCCCGTCAGCAGCCCATGGAACCGCAGGTGCTGGTTCTGGATACTGCTATTGAGGGAATGCTGACGATCTTGAGACGTTTGATCGGAGAGGATGTCTCTTTTGTCTGGAAACCGGGGGCGAAGGATGCGCGACTGTTGATTGATCCCTCACAACTGGATCAGATTTTGACAAACCTGGTGGTCAATGCCCGTGATGCGATTGTTTCGACTGGAACATTGGTTCTCAGTACCAGCCTGATGTCCTTCGATGAGGAATATTGCCAGGTGCATCCCTGGTGCAAGAAAGGAAGATACCTTCAGTTGACAGTCAGTGATGATGGTTGCGGAATGTCAAAAGAGGTGTTGTCACATATTTTTGAGCCTTTTTATACCACCAAGGAGATTAACAAGGGGACCGGGCTTGGGCTGGCAAACGTGTATGGTATCGTCAAGCAGAATCGGGGGTTCATCAATGTTTACAGTGAGCCTGGCCAGGGGACGACTTTCCGGATCTATTTCCCCCAAACGGTAAAGGGAATACCGGATAAAAAACCACAACTTGCCGATACGGCATTTCACGGCCATGAAACCATCCTGCTGGTTGAAGATGAAGAGATGTTGCTTGAGATCGGCCAGCGAATGCTGGAAGAGGCCGGGTACAAGGTTATTGCGTCGAATGACCCTCTGGAGGCGATTCAGTTGGCGGCAGACTATGACCAGCAGATCGATCTGTTGTTGACAGATGTTATCATGCCGCAACTGAATGGCAAAGAGTTGGCAGCTCGCCTGATGGCTGAACGACCAGAGATAAAAGTTCTCTATATGTCCGGTTATGCTGCGGATATTATTGCAACACGTGGACTGCTTGAAGAGGGGCTCGACATGTTGCAGAAGCCGTTTTCAACTGAGGGACTGACCCGAAAAATTCGTGAGATCCTGGATCGTTGAGTTTCTCTGCCTGCTAGTGTCCCGTGCGGTTAATTCTGCCTTCTAATTCTGGCCCTTTTGGCTGCGACCTGCGTTCCACCTCCTGGGCTTAACTCAGGCTAGGCCTGCGTCGGCGCGTCTTGTCCGCAGTCAAAATGACTCAGAATTAATTGACACAACTAACCAAACGGGACACTAGCCCGCCAGCGATGCCATGACGGCTTCGTAAGAAGCATTGATTTCGGCAACCTTGTCATTGGCGAATTTGATGAATTCAGGAGGAAGCCCTTTTCCTTCTATTTTGTCCGGGTGGTATTCTGCCACTTTCAGCCGATAGGCCTTTTTGATTTCACTCTTGCTGGCCCCGGGCTCGACTCCCAGAATTTCGAAGTGTTTTTTCAGATCCAGACGTCCGACTGTGCTGCCGGTGTAACGGTTGCGTAACGATTGGTAGAGCGCGTCAGGCAGGTTGAATGCCTGTTTAGCTTCTTCCAGCATCTGTTCTTCGCTGGGGTGCAGTTGGCCATCAGCCATGGCCACTTCAAACAGAAAACTCATCATGAAGCTGCACAGTTGTTGGTCCTGCCCGAAAAGCTTGCCAAATTGGCGCGCGTAGCTGGCAAAGCTGTCGCTGCTGTCTTTGGCCTGGTGAAAAACATTGATGGCATATTGCTGGGTCTGGGCATCAAGGCCCAGTGCTTCACGCGAAATTCTCTGAATTGCGGCAATTTCGTTTTCACACACCCGGCCATCGGCTTTGGCCAGTTTGCCCACCATGGAAAATGCGGCGGTAAAAAAGAGTGCCTGTTTGCGCTGTGTTGCGGAGATCCCCATGTGGCCTCCCGAGGGGCTGCCGCTGTTGCCAATACTGGAACCAAGCGCCGCACCGATGACGGCCCCGAAAGGTCCGGCAATCATCGCGCCGATTCCACCACCTATAATGCCTGAAAGCCAACCCATGATCTTTTCTCCTTGTTGCGCAAGGTTTCGGTTATAGCATGCGCTCAGGGTTTGCACAAAAGGAGATTCCGACCGTTGGTGACAGGCTGGTTCCCAGAACTGGTTTCTTGCGCTATGGTGTGAGATCAACTGTGAGCAAAATACCTGAATAAAGGAGAGCAAACATGCCAATTATTACTCTCGAAGGGCCTCAGGTCGCCAATCTGAATACCCGGCGCACATTTATTCGTGAGCTGACAGATGCTGCGGTCAAGGCTTATGGTCTGCCTCAGGAAAAAATTATCGTTATTCTTCACGAAAACAGTCGCGAACAGGTCGGAGTGGCTGGAGAACTGCTGGCCGACAGGGACTGACCAGGCCGGGGCTCAGGCCGGGGATGAAGAATGAGTTTCTCCCACCGAAAGACAGCGGTAAATAACATCAACCTGTGCCATTGGAGTCCCGGCTGACAAGGCCCGATCCAGCGGGATTTTGTAGATTGCGTCCAGTTCGAGGGGGCGTCCTTCCTGGCGATCAATCATCATGCTTGGTTGATATCCTTCCATAGCGGCACTGAGATGGAGCATTTTGGCAATAAAGATGTCCCCTTCGATAGGAGAGGCCAGATTCTGCTGATTCGCGGCCTCAATAACCTCTTGCATCATGCTCTGAATCAGTTGACGAGTGGGCTGGTGGTCAAGCAGTTCGGTTACGGTTTTGCCGGTCAGGGCACAAAGGCCATTAAACGGAATATTCCACACCAGTTTTTGCCAGCGGAAACTTAATAGATCTTCACCCGCGTCACAGGGGATTCCGGCATCACGAAAGCTGTCTGCCAGGGCGATACTGCGGGCACTTAAGCCACCCTGGTATTCTCCCAGCTGGATACGTCCTTCCCCCAGATGATGGACTTCTCCCGGGACTCCACGATTGCTGCACAAAAAAGCGACTCCACCAAGGATCTGCTCGGGTTTAAAAGCCGAGGCCAGCAGTTCTTCGTTGCCCAAACCATTTTGCAGGGTGAGAATAGCGGTTTCCTCTGTTACCAGCGGGCGGACCAGGTCGATTAAATGCTGATTGGCGAAGGTTTTCAGGCCGATCAAGACCAGGTCGACAGGTCCAATTTCTGCCGGAGATTGGCAACCGACAACCTGTGACAGATGAAAATCACCCTGGAATGAAAACACCTTAAGACCATTCTGGCGAATGGCAGTAAAATCACGCCGCAATAAAAAAGCCACGTCATGACCGGCTTTTTGCAACATGGCCCCATAGTAGAGACCAAGAGCTCCCGCACCGATAACTCCTATACGCATGGGCTGAGTCCTGTTCGCTGAAAATGTTTTTGAATGTTAACAACGTTCATGGGATTGTTTGAGGTCTCGTTAGAACTGATAGCTCAGGGAAATCCAGGGAGTCTGCGTACGCATACCCAGGCGCAAGTTCAGTTGTGAACGTATCTTTTCTCTGAATTGGTGTTTTTGGCGCTGATTGTATTTATGGGTATTGTTGACCGCATTGTAGATATTTCCTCCGTACCACCCGGCTTCAAAAAAGAGCAGAATGCCGCCGACCGCGTAATTTTCATTATCAAAAGCCTCAAGGCTGGCCAGAATAAAGAGGCTGTTAAGGGTAAATGAGAGTAATGCCTGGCGTGTGCGCCCGGTATAGAGTTGCCCGGCACCTGGAAGGACAGCCGACAGACTTCCTGCCACGAGGGGTGATTTTTGTGGCAAGGCCTGGTAGTTGGCTACGTCTTTCAGCAGGGTCATTTTTTGCGGAGAGGGGAGCAGCGAAAAGGTTTTGCCGGCTTTTTGAGGACGGTCCTGCTCAAGAAAGGTCCAGCCGATCCGAAAGTTGGTGTAGTTGATCGTCTCCGGGTCTGTGGCCTGCTGTTGCAGGGTCCGGTAGCGTTGACGGGCCAGGCCGAAGTTTCCCCGCTCGTAGGCACTGCCAGCATAGAGGAGGCGACCTTTAGCGGCTTCAGGGCTTTGGGGGTGCAGAAGGAACAGTTGTTCGAGGCTGTGATCTGCCTGCTGCCAGCGTTTGCCTGCTATCAGGCTGGAGGCAATTGCCAGGCGGGCATCTGGCACCAGAGATGAATCAGGTTGTTCAAAGATGAAGCGTTTATACTCTGTAATGGCCCGGTAATAATCTCCCTCTGCCTGTAAACTGTCCGCAAATTGAAGCTGTGCTGGTCGTTCGGTGGCTCCTGCCAGGGTCGGGCAGATCAACAGGAAAAAAAACAGTAGGACTCGAACCATGAGATGATGACTCCAGCGCCGGATGAAGAGGGGTTGACGAAAACTCGCACATGCTACCACAGCAGAGATAACCCTGCATATAAAAAGCGTTTTCTCGTTGTCGGAGCCGCCGTGCTTCTTGACGGGCGGGGGTTTTTATGCTAAAGTCATTTACTTCGTAAAGGAGAAAGCTATTGTTTAAAAAAGGGGATATGGCAGTTTATCCGACCCAAGGGGTCGGGGTGATCGAAAATATCGAAACTCGCGAATTCTCTGGCCATAGCCAGAGTTTTTATGTGTTACGTATTGTCGACAGTGACATGACGATTATGGTGCCAACCAATAACGTTGAAAATGTCGGTCTGCGTGGCCTGATTGACGAGAAGAGAATCCCTTCAGTGTTTGAGGTTCTCGGGGCGCCAGCCAGTGGGGGCAAGATCGCCTCCTGGAGCCGTCGCCAACGTGACTATCAGGACAAACTCAAATCGGGAGATCTGCATGAGGTCGCCGAGGTTCTGCGTGAACTGTATCTGATCAGTGATCGCAAGGATCTTTCTTACGGTGAGAAAAAGGTTCTTGAGCAGGCTCGTCGTCTGCTGGTCACCGAGGTTGCCCTGTCTCAGGGCTCTAAAGAAGAATTGGTTCTCGATCAGCTGGAACAGATCTTTCACTGAAGCTGTTAGTATTTTGATAAATTGAAAGACCGGGTGATTGTCCCCGGTCTTTCTTGCTTGAAGCAGCGGCCGCGGGAACGAGAAATCGTTCCTTTTTTTACATCTGCACTTTATGGGGTACGGGCCAATCATGAATACGACAGTTCTGGTTCCCGCAGCGGGTATAGGGCGACGGATGAAGGCTGCCGTCAATAAACAGTACCTGCAACTTGGAGGTCGTCCGATTCTTGCGCGGACTCTCGAGTTGTTTGAGCGCCATCCCGCAATTGGTAGTATCTATCCGATTGTTCCCGTCGATGAAATCAGTTTTTTTGAAGAACAGATTTTACCCGACTGCTCGCTGACCAAGTTGGGAGCCATTGTCCCCGGTGGTCGTGAGCGTCAGGATTCGGTTCGCAATGGTTTGCAGCAATTACAGCTCAGCGGGATCAAGCCGGATGCTGTCGTGATGGTTCATGATGGGGTACGTCCCCTGTTTGATCCGGGACTGATTTCAGCCCTGATCGACACGGCAGTTCTCAAGGGAGGGGCGGTGGTCGGAGTTCCGGTCAAAGATACGATTAAAGAGGTTGAGAATGAGCAGATTGTCGCGACTCCGCAGCGGCAGCGGATGTGGCAGGTCCAGACTCCCCAGGTGTTTCGTTTTGAGTTGTTGTTCAGGGCCTATCAGAAAGCTGCCGAGGATGATTTTCGCGGGACGGATGACGCCTCGCTGGTCGAACGGCTAGGAGCCCGCATTGTCATGATCGAAGGCGATTATCGCAATCTGAAGATAACGACTCCTGAGGATCTCCTGATTGCGGAGGCTCTCCTTGCGGACAGGGACAAATCATGATGCGTATCGGTCATGGTTTTGATGTCCACAGGCTGGTCGAGGGGCGTAAGTTGATCCTGGGAGGTGTAGATATTCCGCACAAAAAGGGTCTTTTAGGACACTCCGATGCCGATGTTCTCCTCCATGCACTCTGTGATGCCATTCTCGGTGCATTGGCGGTCGGTGATATTGGTAAGCATTTTCCTGATACAGACCCGGCATTCAAAGGGATCGCCAGTCGCAAGTTGTTGCGGCATGTGGTTGCATTGATGATGGACAAAGGCTATGGCCTGGCAAATCTGGATGCAACAATTCTTTGTCAGCAACCAAAGCTGGCACCGCATATTGTGCAGATGTGCCAATATATTGCACAGGATTGTCAGGTTGAACCTGGCCAGGTCAATGTTAAGGCAACGACAACAGAAACCCTGGGATTTGAAGGTCGTGGTGAGGGGATTTCAGCCCATGCCGTTGTTCTGTTGCAAAAAATCTGACAGGACCGGTCGGTCCTGGTACTTTTCTCTTGCCCAATCAGCCTGTCGCGAGGATACTGCCGGGATTACCCGGTTTGTTGTTGTTTATACAAAAAAACAGTCACCCTAAGGAAAACTCAACAGTATGAGCCAGGAACCAGTCAGTAATTTTATCCGCACTATCATAGATGAGGACCTTGCCAGTGGTCGCTACCAACAGGTGGTTACCCGTTTTCCACCCGAGCCAAATGGTTATCTGCACATTGGTCATGCCAAGAGCATCTGTCTGAACTTCGGCCTGGCCGCAAGCTATTCCGGGCGCTGTCACCTGCGTTTTGATGATACCAACCCGGCCAAAGAAGAACAGGAATATGTCGAAGCGATCAAGACCGATGTCCGTTGGCTCGGTTTTGATTGGGGCGAGCACCTTTATTTCGCTTCAGATTATTTTGAACAGCTTTACCAGTGGGCGGTTCAATTGATTGAGGCCGGTAAGGCCTATGTCGACAGTCAGAGTGCTGACGAAATGCGAGCAAATCGCGGAAGTCTGACCGAGCCAGGCGTTGACAGCCCCTATCGTGAACGTAGCGTTGCCGAGAATCTCGAACTGTTTGAGCGAATGAAAAATGGTGAGTTTCCTGACGGAAAACACGTTCTCAGGGCGAAAATAGACATGAAATCGCCCAACATGAATCTGCGCGATCCTGCCATATATCGGATCTTACATGCCCGGCATCATCGGACCGGTGATCGCTGGTGTATTTATCCCATGTACGATTTCGCCCACGGCCAGGAAGACTCTCTGGAAAAGGTCACCCATTCGATCTGTACTCTGGAGTTTGAAGATCACCGGCCATTGTACGACTGGTTTGTTGCCCAGCTTGGCATTCACGCCCCGCAACAGATCGAGTTTGCCCGCCTCAACCTTTCTTATACCGTGATGAGTAAACGTAAGCTGTTGCAACTGGTCACCGAACAACATGTAGAGAGTTGGGATGACCCTCGTATGCCGACCATCTCAGGAATGCGACGGCGGGGTTATCCGGCAGCGGCTATCCGTAATTTTTGTGAAAAAATCGGAGTCGGTAAGGGATATTCGTGGATAGATCTGTCTGTTCTGGAAGAATCTGTGCGAGAAGTGCTTAACAAGACCGCCCAAAGACGGATGGCGGTACTTCAGCCCCTCAAGGTTGTCATCACTAATTATCCCGATCAGGTTGAAGAGTTGCAGGCCCCCAATCATCCTCAACAGCCTGAACTGGGAAACCGGACCCTGCCTTTCAGTCGCGAGCTCTATATTGAGCAAGATGATTTTATGGAAGATCCGCCGAAAAAATTCTTTCGGCTTGGTCCGGGCCGCGAAGTCAGATTACGCAATGCCTATATTATCCGTTGTGATGATGTTATCAAGGATGAGCATGGGCAGGTGGTCGAGTTGCGTTGTACTGCAGATCTTGAAACCCTGGGCAAGAATCCGGCCGACGGGCGCAAGGTCAAGGGTATTATCCACTGGGTTTCAGCGGCTCATGCCAAATCCGTTAAGGTGCGGTTGTATGACCGTCTGTTTAATCAGGAGAACCCGGACAAGGCGGATGATTATCTTCAGGTGCTTAATCCCGATTCGCTGCAGGTAACAGAGGCTCTGGCCGAACCGAACCTCTTGACCGCCTGCAGTGGTGACACCCTGCAATTTGAACGGGTCGGATATTTCTGTGTCGACAGTCAGGATTCGACTGCAGCTGCACCGGTTTTTAACCGGACAGTCACCCTGCGTGATACCTGGGCGAAAGTAAAATAAAGAAAATCAAAGCATCGTCTGTTTCATTGATCCGGTGAGGCAAGGATGTTTTTCAGGAGTTATGTATGAGTTTGCGTGTTTACAATACCCTTAAAGGACAAAAAGAAGACTTCAAGCCCCTGGAACCGGGCAAGGTCAAGATGTATGTCTGCGGCGTCACGGTCTACGACTATTGTCATATCGGCCACGCCCGCGCCAATATTGTCTTCGACATCATCTATCGTTACCTGCAGTTTGCCGGGTTTGATGTCACCTATGTCCGTAACTATACCGATGTTGACGACAAGATCATCAAGCGGGCCAATGAGCGCGGGATCAGCAGCAAAGAACTTTCTGAAGAATTCATTCGTGCTTTTGATGAGGACATGGCGGCATTGGGGCTGGCCGTTCCAACTCATCAGCCAAAGGCGACCGAATATATCCCACAAATCATTGAGATCTGCCAGAAGCTGATCGATAAGGGGCTGGCTTACGCTTCGGATGGCGATGTCTATTACCGTGTTGGCAAGTTTCCCGATTATCTGAAACTGTCGGGGCGCAATATGGACGAAATGCAGGCTGGAGCCCGGATCGCCCCCGGTGAACAAAAGCATGATCCGATGGACTTTGCGCTGTGGAAAGCCGCCAAACCGGATGAACCCAAGTGGGAATCACCCTGGGGACCGGGACGCCCGGGCTGGCACATTGAATGCTCGGCAATGAGTTCGGCATTGCTTGGTGAGACCTTTGATATTCATGGCGGCGGTCGTGATCTGATCTTTCCTCATCATGAAAATGAGATTGCCCAGTCCGAAGGTGCCAGTGGCAAGCCCTTTGTCAATTACTGGCTGCATAACGGGTTCGTCAATATCAACCAGGAAAAAATGAGCAAGTCACTGGGCAACTTCTTTACGATTCGCGATATTCTCAAACGCTATAATCCAGAAGTCCTGCGTTTCTTTATTCTCAGTGCTCACTACCGTTCACCCATCGATTTTTCAGACCAGAACCTGATCGATGCTGAAAATGGCTTGCGCCGGTTTTATGAGGCCCTCGATTCGGGATATGAAGCGATCGATGGTGCTCAGGGAACAACCCCTGCGGAGGATGGTGCTCTTCTCGAGACCCAATTCAAGGCAGCCATGGACGATGACTTTAACAGTGCCCTGGCAATTGGGCACCTGTTTGATGCAGTCCGTACTGTTAACCGACTGGTTGCAACCAAAAAATTTCGCAAAAAGCCTGAGCTGGTCGCAACGGTTGCCGATCTTCTGCAAAAGATTCGAACCCTGGGGGAGGTGCTGGGGATCTTGCAATCTGACCCGGCAGCCTGGCTGAATCAGCAGAAAAAAGCGGGACTCGTCGATCTTGGGCTTAAGGAAGCCGACATTGAGGCGGCAATCGAGGCTCGTCTGCAAGCAAGAAAAGATAAGGACTATGCCCGCGGAGATGAGATTCGCGATGAGCTTGAAGCACGGGGAATCCTGTTGCTGGATACAGCAAAAGGAACAACCTGGAAGCTTAAATAGAATTTTTTGTGGCAGAAAAGACACTTTCTGTCTCTTCTTTGCCTGATCTGTTCAGGAGGGAATGATGATGAAAATCCGTATCTGCATCACGCTGATCTGTGGGGTACTGGTTTCAGGGAACATCGGTTATGCCCTGACACCACCTGAAACGGTCAAGATCACCAGCAAGCAGGGGGATGTTCTTTTTCATCATCAAGAGCATCAGGCAGCGGTTAATGGTTGTCAGGACTGTCATCATGAAGGCCTTGACGTTCCCCGTTGCCGAGATTGTCACGGTATTGACCGCCTGATCCCCCGGCTCAAGCATGCCTTCCACCGCCAATGTCGTAATTGCCACATCAAGGATGACGGGCCGACAGAGTGCACCAGCTGCCACAAAAAGTAGCGAGTGCTCTTACCCGCAGACGAAAGGTCATCAGTTTCTGATGGCCTTTTTGTTCCCGGGGTAGAAGGTGAGATTCTCCAATAAATACCTGTTAGGCACATAAAAAAGGTGAAACATGACAGCTAAAGCGACAAAAATCATTGCCAGTGGATATGCGGGGCAAAGTAGCAGTCTGCAACGTTACAATTCGATCAATCCCCCGATTTATCACGCATCAACAGTTCTGTTTGACAATTATGCCGAACTCAAGAGTGCCGGGCAGGGCCAGTATGATGGGTTCACATATGGTACCGACGGCAGTCCGACCCAGCAGGCTTTTGAGGAGGCGATCACCGAGTTGGAAGGGGGATACTGGACTCGCGCTTTTCC
>JAJRWH010000014.1 GCA_024276935.1 Deltaproteobacteria bacterium | reverse complement strand
GTACTTGACAGCGGGGTCTTGTGGTGCGGCTTTTTCCATTTCGAGATAAAGTTTTCTGACATCTTCCTTTTTGAAAAAATTATCGAGATAAAGAGCTTGGCGATGACGTTGTTCATTGGGAGAAGGGGCTTGATCAAGCAAAGAGGGCTTGGCCAGATATCTGGTCAACAGGGGGCCGACAAAACGAGTCGTTAAAGAAATATTTCCATCCTGATGCGAGGAGGAGATCGTTGTGACGAAGGTCGAGGTGTCTGAGGTACGCAGCTTGTTAAGAACCTGGTAGATAAGCGGGTGGATCGGAGTCTTTATTTCATTGACGTAGAGTGCCCGGAAAAAGCTGAGATCAATATGCAGGAGAGAGGGAGACGGAAGTTTGTCCAGACCTGAGTAGGGAATAACTCTGATTGCTGTGTTTAAAAGGGTTCCGCTGAAACCGGGTGTCTCGTCGATAAACGTTTGTGCTTCGCTGCTGGTTGCTATGCCACTGTCAACCAGCTGTTTACGAAAAACATCAAGGGAGAGAATCGCCTTTTTGTCGGCCTGGGGCAGAATCCAGATAAGTTTGGAGAAAAAACCGGCATCGAGAACTGACCTGACAGCCATCTGCGGCAGCATAAGCGGATTTGCAACCGCCGAGGTTGCCTTATTTTTAAAATCTTCAGTCTGGGCGTTGAAGATTAATCGTTTAACCTGTTGTTCAAGCTCTTGCGGGACCGGAGTTAAAAATGGGTTTTGCGACAAGAGAACGAGCGCAGGTTTGGCTTTTGCGAATTTTCGCCAGACTGGGATAGCTTCTGCCGGTGACTCACCCAGGATGGCAGATACCGGTTTTCCAAGGAGCGGGACGGGCTCACTGCTGACTTCAGGCAGGGGCGAAAGCTGAGGCAGTGTTTTCTGCACCGGGGTGGTGGCGGTTGGCTGGTTCTGGTCGCAGCCAAAGAGGGTAACAAGACAGAGAACGATCAGCAGGTAACGGAACATAAAAACTCCTCAAGTTGTATAGAGACAAGGAATTCAAAGTATAGAGGTTTGGTCTCTGTGGCGAAAGGGATAAGTTGTCTGATGTTCTGTGTGGTTGGTTGATGCCCGTCACCTTACAGGATTCAGGTTGTTGCTGGTTTGTTTTTTGCATAATTAGGCGGACAGCATTTTTTTTATTTGGAAGTATAGAAATATGCCGTGAAAAGAAGTAGACTTGCACTTCAGATCACGTTTTATCACCGAGAAATTCGGAAAACCGATAACCACAAAAAGAAGGAGGCCAAGATGAAAAAGTATATGAAGCCGAAAGTTGTGGGTAGCAGCAACGTTCATCCCTGCTGAACTGCAACCTATGGGTTATGACGAGAAAAGGTCGGGATCTTCCCGGCCTTTTCTCGTCTGAGGCCAGACTCTTTTTGTGAGTGAGAACAGTATGAAATCAAGTTTGCTAGCAATAGTTTATCTCCTTGTCAGCCTGATGCCCGCGGTTGCCAGCCCGGTTGATGTTACGGGGAAGGTTGCTCTGGATGGCGCAGGAGTTGCCGGGATCAGGGTCAGTGCCTGGCCATTAGCTTCGACCGGATTGACTGGTGAGGCTCCCTATGTTTCAGCACCTTCAGATTCAGAGGGCCTATTCAGCTTTTCTGTTGAGCCGGGAGAATATTACTTTATTGCCTCGGGCAAAGATCATTTTGGCTATTACGGACGAAATCCAATCAATATCAACCAGCAGGGCACCCGTGATCTCAAGTTGTCCTTGTCTGCGAAATCACCACCTCTGCCAACGGATGATCCCTTTGTTGAAACAGGTGTTATGGGCAAGATAAGCTTTCAGGGTCAACCTGTGAGTGGTGTCGTTTTGACGGTCTATACTGATCTGAATACTCAGCTCAAGGGGATGGGGCTCGGCATGACAGCGCCCTCTGATGAGGCTGGTTATGTCGAGCTTGCTCTGACCGCCGGAACCTATTATCTGGTTGCCCGTAAACGACAAAGCGGGCAGATATCCGGGCCTTTACAGGCCGGAGATTTTTTTGGTTATTATGCCGGTAATCCTCTGGTGCTCAAAGAGGGGACTGTGGCCCGAATCGGTATCGATATGGTTGAGGTCCCGCAAAAGGTCAAACGTTTGGCGGGTAAGCTGTTCGGCCAGACCAATATTCATGGTCGGATTCTCAATGCTGTGGGTTCACCCGTTGCGGGCGTGAGAGTTTTGCTCTACACCGATGGCATGATGCTCAACAGGCCACTCTATGTGTCGCAGCCGTCCGGGGCGGATGGAACCTATGTCCTGAGTTTTCCTCAGGGGGGAACTTACTATCTGGCGGCGCGAGACAAACTGGGTGGTGCGCCGGGGCCAGGTGAACTCTACGGGCGATTCACCGGAAGTCAGGACAGTTCAATTCAGATCGAAACCGGCCAGTCATTATCCGGGATAGATCTGCTGGTTGAGGAGATGTGGTAGCAACAGGCATTGCATTGCAAATCAGTGCCTTGGTTATTTCGGTTTTACTTCACTGATCTCAATATCATCAATGATAACGGGATTCCGATCGTGGCTGCCATCCCGAAAAAAGATCAGGTGGATCATGGCGGTGTCAGGGCCTGTGGTAAAGGTAAAATCTTTCAGTTGGCCGTCTACTTTTCCTTCAAGGTCGATGGCGCGGTGCGTGCCCAGCAGAAGCTGCTTGACCAGTGACTCGGGATATTGCTCGCCGATCCATTTGAACTGGCTGAATTCCTGGAGACCGACACCCGTTTTGGCGCCCTGTGCCAGATCGCAGGTAAAACGGACCCGGACGGAATATTCTGTCTTTGGTTCAACGGCAATCGGCGAAAAAAATCCGATCGAATCAAGCCCCTTGATCGCTCGAAAGCCGAACGCGATATTGTCTGATTTGTCATCGGGCTTAAGTGGTCCCGAGGTCCGAATCAGGTGGTCGATATAGGTTTTCCAGAACTGAAGTTCTCGCTCATCCTTGTCTTCCGGCCTGTAGGCTCCGGCTCGTGGAAAGAGTGACAATTGCGGGCGACCCTGAAAATTCTCGACAAGAGGTGGTGCCGGGGGGGAGGCTTGAGGTGGTTTTTTTTCAGGAGACGTCAGGGTGTTGACAGGTTGCAGGTCTTTTTGTGCCGCTGGCGCTGTAGCACTTTTCGGTTCTGATTGGCAGGCGACAAGAAGAATGCTGCTTGCAAACAGCACGAACAGGTATCTACGCATAACTGAATCCTGATTAAAAAGTTGATAAGAGTCTGGCCATTGTAGATGATTGCCAGCAGATAGGCCAGTGCTTAGGCGGATGAGATTTCTTGTCCGGATTAAATTAATG
>JAJRWH010000013.1 GCA_024276935.1 Deltaproteobacteria bacterium | reverse complement strand
GGATTACATGGATGAACACGGATTTAAAATCATGATCAAAAGAGTTTTTGAATTAAGGCTTGATCCGTGTGATCAGATTTTATCCGTGTCCAAAATGATTGTCGTTTTTGTTTGTTGATATTTTAAGCGAGGGAGTGATGATGAGGTTATTGGCCTTATTTGCCATGTTGTTCTGTCTGTTTGGGGGAGTCGCCCACGCGGCGGACAGTGCCTGTGCGCGGGTATCGATTGAGATTGCTCAGGAACTCACCCTTGAGCGGGTAGCTTTTGAACACCCGGCTGGTGGTGCACAACAACCTGACCGACAAAGATCTGGAAAATATCCGCGTCGATGTCTCGATTGTCGATGAGGCGGGTAACGTCAGGAACGACATCTTCTTTATGAAGACCTCGTCCCTCGACGGCATCGGCGGGGTTGACGGCACCGGTACGGTACTGCGTAACAACAGTGGTGAAGCGCACTGGTTGATTATCCTCTCGCCGGTGGCCGGTGGTGAAACCAGCACCGGGCAGGTCTATTTTGTCGGCGCGACCATGACCTACACCATCGGAGGCAATCAGGGGAAAGGCTAGGGGACATTCTATATTGTCCCCGTCAAGAAAAATATTTATCTTTTGTAAATCCAGCAGTTTAGAGAGTTGCGTAACACCATCCGTGGATCGGAGTCGATTCTTGTTATTGTGGTGGATGTCGCCAAGGATAAACATTACGCTTTTTTCGGCACTGCCAACGGCAGAACTCTCTGGAAAAAATTGGTCTTTGACAACAGCATTCAAAGCTTTAACAGGCTTCGCTCCATGGCGCAGGATCTTTCGGTTCAGCACAATTTACACGCCAGTGTTTTCGGGCTTGAACCGACGGCTTCGTATCACAAACCTCTAGCGGAACACCTGATCAAAACGGTGAGCAGGTGGTCTATGTCTCCAATGTTGCGACAAAAAACAACCGAGCTTTGCTGGATGGTCGTTGGGATAAAAATGACACCAAGGATGCCGCGAACATTGCTGATCTTGTTGGCCAGGGTCGGTGTCAGTTCTATGATCTTGCAGGTGATGGCCTGCGGGAAATACGAAGTCTGCTCGCCTATCGCGCCAAACTGAAGAAACAGGAACATGCCCTGAAAATGCGGATTTGCAACACCCTGTTGGCACAATATTTCCCCGAACTGGACAAGCAGATGCCTCAGGGCGGGCAAGACGGATTGATCCTCGACATCATAGCACTCGATTTTGCTCCGGCGCGGATTGCCGCTATGCCGTTTGAAAAGTTTCGCCAACAATTTCAAATGGAAAAACGCCATCTAATCCAAGAGCAGCGGCTACGTACCATCTGGGAGATAAGTCAGGTTTCAGTTGGCCGTGCCCTGCCGGACTCAGCAGCCTGGGAGGGGCGTATGCTGGTCGATCAATTACGTCAGGTACGGCAGATCAAACGTGAGCTGGAAAAACAGCTCAAAGATGTGGGGCAGACATTCCCGGCCTATGCATACCTATTGAGCATCCCCGGTTTTGGCCCGATCGTCTCAGCGATGACCCTGGCGGCTATCGGCGACGCCCACCGCTATACCAGTCGCAAGCAGATTCTTCGTCTGGCAGGGCTCGACCTGAGCGCGTCACGTAGCGGAAAACCAGCGGCAGCGCCATCCCGGTTATCTCCAAGCAAGGCAAGGCTGGCTTGCGCTATGCTTTGGTTCAGGCCGTCCAGATTGCCAGCTACAAGGATGAAGATATACGCAGCTATTTTACCGGTCTGATCAAGGGACGGGTGCTGGAGCGAGGGATCAAACTGAAGATGAGGGTCAAGCTGGTGGCTAAAATGCTGGTTGTCGCCTGGACCCTGATGAAACGTAACGAACACTTTGATTCTGACTACTTCAGGCGGTAGAAAAAGATCCTGAAATAGTCAGCGGCGAGAAGAGCCCGATTAACAACGTTGAGGCAATGACCTCGGGCGGGACAAACAAGGGCCTCTCACTGGAATCTTGAAGATTGGATAAGGAATGCTGAGGCGACCCTGCTCCCGTTGCGGACAGGGAATGCCGGATACGTGTAACGATCAAACTCAAGGTTCGCCAAGTTGTGAGACAAACGCCGGAATCAAAAAACAGCGGGAGGAGTGCGTAAAAAAACAGCCCATGTCTCTAACCTATTGAGTTACAAATTGAAAATATTTTTCTTGACGGGGCCAATATAGAAGGTCCCTGACGTTCCCATTTTGCCGCCAAGGCCTGGCTACAGCTGGAATATGCAGACCGGGAAGATCACCAAGGAAGGAAATATCATACAAAAACAAAACTGTATGATATTTCCTTGCAACGCGTTTAAATGAGAGCTGACTTGACTTTTTCCCAAAAAGCAGGATAATGACTATTAAAGTAGCCATAAGACAAAACAAAGCCTATAATAATAGTCGTTATTGGGCAGCGCCATGCCAAACGTCAGAGTATATTCTAAACACACAAAAGAAGCAGTAACCTGTCTGTCTGTCCTGATCAAAACCTACCGCAAGCAGCGTAAGTGGTCTGAGCAGAATCTTGCCGATCGTGCCGGAATCTCCAGGGCGACACTCCAGAAGATTGAGTTAGGCGATCTGGGTTGTTCTGTGGGGTTGGTTTTCGAGGTCGCATCGCTCGTAGGAGTCCCCTTGTTTGAAGGAGACCATAACGCTGTTGCTGCTCAAGTGAACCAGGCGAAGCAAACACTTGCTTTACTGCCGAAACGCATACGCACCAAGGAGAGGGTTGTCTCCGATGACTTTTAAATCAGCACCTAGAGAGGCTTTCGTCTGGATCTGGTTGCCTGGTGCGACGAAACCGGTTGTTGCAGGTAGGCTTGAAGCAAGCAATGGCTCGCTGCTTTTCAACTACGGGCGAAGTTTTCTTGAAAGAGAGGAGGCCATTTCTCTGTTCCCGGCTGAATTGCCCCTGCAGGCTGGACATATTCCTCTTTTGAATGGCCTTACGGTCCCTGGATGTATCAGAGATGCCGCTCCGGACGCATGGGGCCGGAGGGTTATCCTCAATAAAATCCATGGGAAAAACAGCAGGAATATCGATCCTGATACGATAGAAGAATTAAACTACCTTCTCCTCTCTGGGTCAGATCGAATTGGAGGCCTTGATTTTCAGTTGTCACCATCTGAATATGTCCCAAGGATGGCAAAGAATGCTTCGATGGAGGAGCTGCTGGAGGCAGCTGAGCGTGTAGAAAAGGGCGTTCCCTTAACTCCGGAACTCGACAGGGCTTTTCTCCACGGGAGTTCTATCGGTGGGGCCAGGCCTAAGGTATTGATTGAAGATGGTGATCGGAAACTTATCGCAAAGTTCTCATCCTCAACCGACACGCGAAATGTCGTTAAAGCGGAATATGTCGCCATGCGGTTGGCTCACATGGCGGGAATGGATGTGGCCCCTGTTCGTCTTGCCAAAGCTGCCAACAAGGATGTTCTGCTGATTGAGCGATTTGATCGTGAAAAAGCAGATACAGGCTGGACCAGGAAGATAATGATTTCTGCGCTGACGTTGTTCGGTCTCGATGAAATGATGGCACGATATGCCAGCTATGAGACTTTTACAGAAATAATCCGGCACCGCTTTGCCAATCCCAAAGAAACTCTCAGGGAACTCTTTTCCCGGATGGCCTTCAATGTTCTCTGTGGCAACACAGATGATCACGCACGAAATCATGCTGCCTTCTGGGATGGTGAGTCCCTGGTTTTAACGCCAGCCTACGATATTTGCCCTCAGGATCGCAGTGGCAACGAGGCATCCCAGGGCATGCTGATATATGGTGAGAATCGCTCAAGCCGGATCGTGACCTGCATCGAGGCGGCCCATAATTACCTGCTCACTGAGGACGAAGCCGTTGAAATTATCGAGAATCAAATTGAAACAATCGAACAAAGATGGGGCGAAGTCTGCGAGGAAGCAGAGCTTAGCACCATTGATCAGAATATGTTGCGATCAAGGCAGTTTTTAAACCCCTTTGCATTTGATGGCTACAATGCAAACAGGGGCAACGGTTTGGAAACAAAGCTAGGTAATCGCAAGTTTTTGGAATAGTACATCATGACAATATCTCAACTTTCGCACCACATTAAACGGCGTAACAACTTGATATTACATTAATTTTCAAAATATACAGGCCGGAAGTATCATCGTAGCATCTTATCTGCCCATCAAGGGTCAGGATTGCAAACATACAAACTTGCGCTGTTTTTGGCTCGTGGTCCGTAGACACTTCTCCGGGAGAATATCCTGCGTGACAGTGTGAAAATGTGCTCACACTTACACCTTCGGGACTAAAGATATTCCAGATATTTATTTACCGTTTCGGGTGTGAGTTGCATGCCTGTGTGCTGATCTGTTTTCAGATTAATCAGCTGGATTCTAAATCCTTGCGACACCCTGTCAAGCCATGCTAGTTTTATCACCTTTGAAGGGGAAGCCTGTCTCCTGTCGCTTAACACGGACAGTTACTGATAATTAAACGATGTCAAAGAGCGCTGATTTTTCACCAATACTGGATCACCTGGCCATCATCATGGATGGTAACGGGCGTTGGGCCGAGCAACGGGGCTTGCCACGGGTTGCCGGGCACCAGCAAGGTGTACGCACCGTTATCGATGTCGTTGATGAATGTGTCCGCCAGAAGATTTCGTATCTGACCCTGTTTGCTTTCAGTTCTGAAAACTGGGGACGTCCTCAGTCCGAAGTTGATACGTTGATGTCCTTGTTGCTGGAATTTCTGGCATCACAGCGACAGCGGATGCTGGACGATGGCGTCAGATTGCGGGTTATTGGCGATCACAGCCGCCTTTCGAAAGAGGTCAGATCTGCCCTGCAACGCGCAGAACTGGAGACTGCCAATGGCAAGCATCTGGTTCTGACTTTGGCCCTTTCCTATGGTGGTCGGGACGAGATTGTTCGCGCCGCTCGCAAGATTGCCCAAAAGGTTGCTGCGGGTGAAGTGGCGCCAGAAGCGGTCAGTGCCGCAGATTTTGAAATGGCTCTTGATACCGCAGGATTACCCGATCCGGACCTGTTGATTCGTACCAGTGGTGAATTGCGGATCAGTAATTTTCTGCTGTGGCAGCTGGCTTACGCCGAGTTCTATTTTGTTGATGTCTATTGGCCCGATTTCGGGCCGGTTGAACTTCGTCAGGCGCTGGAAAGTTACTGCCAACGCCGCCGTCGTTTCGGGTTGACCGCGGAACAGACCGCAGAAGGAGAGGGCCTATCAAACAACGTATCCTGACAGCCCTGATTGCCTTACCGCTGCTTCTGGCTTTTCTCTATTATTCAACATCGGGAATCTTTGCTCTGGTCGCAGCCGGGGTTTCTTTGGTCGGACTGCTCGAGTTCAACCGGATGGCGATGCTGGGAGAACGGATTGTCGAACAGTACCTGGGTGCAATTGCCGGGAGTCTGCTGATCATTCCTCTTTACTTGCAGCGTTTTGATCTGCTGGTCATGTTTCTGGTTTTTACCCTGTTGCTGCTTGCCGCAATGTACCTGTTCAGTCTGGGGCCGCTGGATCAGTTGATCTTCAGGCTGGGCTGGCAGGTTTTGGGGCTGATCTATCTTCCTCTGCTGTTGGGACACCTGGTTTTGTTGAGGCAGCTGCCCGATGGTCGGGGGTGGGTTTTTCTGGTGCTGTTTGCCGTTATGGCTTGCGACAGTGCGGCGTATTTTGTCGGTGTCACCTGTGGTAAACACAAACTTTACCCTGCGGTCAGTCCGAAAAAGAGTGTTGAAGGTGGTTTGGGCGGACTGGTGGGTTCCTGCCTGGGAGTCTGGGTGGCTGCGGCCTTTTTTCTGCCAGCCTTTGGTCCCGGACATGTCATTCTGGTTGGTGTTTTGATTGGTGTAGTCGGACAGGTTGGTGATCTGTTCGAATCCTTATTGAAACGGGCCTGCGGTGTCAAGGATTCAGGGGGGATTTTCCCCGGTCACGGCGGCATTCTGGATCGTCTCGATAGTCTTCTGTTTGCCTTTCCCCTCGCGTATTATCTGGCCCGCTTGATTTCCTGAAATGCCTGGTGCGAATGACGAAAACGTGAGTCGAATGCCCCATAATCAACAAAAATCAATTGCTATTCTGGGTTCGACAGGTTCCATTGGTGTCAGTACCCTGGATATTATTGCCGCCTTTCCAGAACGCTACTCTGTGGTCAGCCTTTCGGCCGGGGGCAATATCGATCTTCTCAAAAAGCAGATTGAGCAGTTTAACCCTGAGATCGTTGCGGTGGCTGACAGCGGCGCGGCACAACGTTTGCGCGATGAAATGCCTGAAAATGGCCCCCAGATCCTGACTGGAACCGAGGGGTTGGTTCACTGTGCAACCCATCCACAGGCGGACATGGTGGTTTCTGCCATTGTTGGTGCTGCCGGGTTGGTCCCGACGATGGCAGCGGTTCAGGCGGGTAAGGATATCGCTCTGGCCAACAAGGAAATCCTGGTTGCCGCTGGCGACTTGTTTATGGCTGAGGTCGAAAAGCGAGGCGTCCAGCTTATTCCGGTCGACAGTGAACATTCAGCGATCTTTCAATCACTGGCCGGACAGCGGGGGCAGGATGTCCGCCGATTGATATTGACGGCATCGGGAGGCCCTTTTCGCAATGCGTCATTGGCTGATCTGCAACAGGTTCAGCCTGCGGATGCTCTGGCCCATCCCAACTGGGAAATGGGGCAGAAAATAACCATCGATTCTGCGACCATGATGAATAAAGGTCTTGAAGTCATCGAAGCACGCTGGTTATTCAATCTGCCAACCAGACAGATTGCGGTGCATATCCATCCTCAAAGTATTGTTCATTCTCTGGTGGAATATTGTGACGGAGCCATGATTGCCCAACTCGGTGTCCCCGATATGAAAACGCCGATTGCCTACGCCCTTTCCTGGCCCGAACGTCTGCCCCTTGAACAAAATCCTCTCGACCTGTGTCGTGGGAGTGACCTCAGTTTCAGTGAGCCGGATCTTGAGCGTTTTCCTTGTCTCGGGCTGGCATATCGTGCGCTTGAAATTGGTGGGACCAGCCCGGCGGTGATGAATGCTGCCAACGAGATTGCGGTCGCAGCATTTCTGCAGGGTCGAATCAAATTTTTACAAATTCCTGCGGTCATTACCCAGGTCATGGAAAATCATCAAACCGTTTTTGCGACCGAGATAGAGCAGGTTCTCGCCGCAGATGCCTGGGGGCGTCAACGAGCGGAACAAATAATTTCTCAAGGAGTTGCCTGATGACCATTATTGCCGGAATTGTCATGCTCGGGATTCTGGTCTTTGTCCATGAACTGGGACATTACTGTGTCGCGCGTCTGGCAGGGGTCAAGATTCTCAAGTTTTCTCTCGGGTTTGGTCCCAAGCTGTTTTCTAAAACCTGGGGTGAAACCGAATATCTGATTTGCGCCATTCCGCTTGGTGGTTATGTCCAGATGCTGGGTGAAGGTGGCGGAGAGCTTGGTGAAGATGCCGAGCTGACCGCAGCAGAACGTGAGCGATCATTTGCCGATAAATCGGTCGCCAGACGTCTGGCAATTGTGGCTGCCGGTCCGGTGATGAACCTGCTGCTGCCCTTTTTGATCCTGCCTGTCTCCTATATGGTCGGGGTTCATCTGCCTGCGTATATTGAGCAGCCTGCCTGTGTCGGGTATGTTGCCCCCGGTTCCGAAGCTGATGCTGCCGGTTTTCAGGCGGGTGATTGCTTGCAGGATCTTAATGGTGATCCCCTTGAAACATGGACTGCAGCCAACAAGGCTCTGGTGAATAATGCCGGGGACAAGTTGCGTTTCACCCTGCTGCGTCAGGGGAAAAGTGTTGACGTTTTCCTGCCTGCGGATAATGGAAGTCTTGAGGGATTACAAGCCCTTGGTCTTTTACCGGTTCAGCCTGCCATCATTGGGAGCCTGATGCCAGATATGCCGGCCGCTGAAGCCGGTCTGCAACAGGGTGACCGAATTTTACAGGTTGCAGGTGAGCCGATCCGGTCCTGGTACGACCTGAAGCACCTGATACAAAAAGCAGAAGGGCAGCCGGTTGAATTGTTGATAGCCCGTGGTCAAAAAGAAATGACTTTACGGCTTCAGCCCCGGATTCACGAAAGTGGTGTCTGGTTGATTGGTATTGGTCCCCAACAACAGACGGTCAGCAAGCGTTTTGGACCTGTTGCCGCTTTTCGTGAAGGTGCTGACCGGGCGATCGAGTTAATCGACCTGACTCTGGTTTTCATCCAGAAACTTTTTACCGGCAATGTTTCAGCCAAAAATATTGGTGGACCGATTACGGTGGTCCAGGTTGCTGGTCAGGCTGTCCAGACAGATCTTTCGGCAGTATTGTCGGTTCTGGCTTTTATCTCGATCCAGCTCGGCATTCTGAATCTGCTACCGATTCCCATTCTCGATGGTGGCCATATTCTGTTCTATTTTTTCGAGCTTGTTTTTCGCAAACCGTTGTCGATACGTGCTCGTGAAATATTGCAGCAGATTGGTCTGGCATTGCTGATTATGCTGATGGTTCTTGCTTTTTATAATGACCTGGCCCGATTGTTCTGGTCGAGTTGACGACAATGAAGGTTCTTGCGCTTGATACGGCATCACATACCGGAAGTGTCGCTCTTCTCGATGGACACAAGCTGGTTGCGGAAACACTGCTGCAGGTCAAGGCGACACACAGTGAGCGACTGCTCGATCAGATTCAGCAGACCTTGCTTGCTGCCGGTATCGAGCTGCATGAGCTTGATCTGCTGGCTGTCGTCAAGGGACCTGGTTCCTTTACCGGGCTCAGAATTGGTCTGGCAACGGCCAAGGGCCTGGCCCAGGCGGCAAATCTGCCGGTCGTTGGGGTTTCTTCCTTGCAGCTGTTGGCGATGAATCTGCCTCTTTGCCCGTTGCCGGTCTGTGTTTTTCTGGATGCGAGAAAAAAAGAGGTTTATACCGCTCTGTTTCAGTGGCAGGACGATCAGCCTGTTGTCATAGGGGCTGAGATGGTTCTGCCTCCGGAAGAAGCACTTTATCGCCTTGAGGGAGAGGTTGCGCTGGTCGGTGATGCTGTCGGGCCATATCGTTCGCTGATAGACAGTATTCTGGGAGATCGCGCCCGATTTCCGGCACGTTGCCACCATCAGCCGCGGGCCTCTGCTGCTGCTGTTCTGGCCACTCGTCAGTATCAGTCTGGTGGCTACAGTGCTGCGCAGTTGACCCCGACCTATATTCGTCCTTCAGATGCTGAACTCAACCGCAAGAAAACGAGCTGATTTCTGGCGGCGAAACGGCATGAATTATTGACAAGAGTCAGCGGCTGTGTTTTTCTTTTAGCAGGTGTGTTGGCCCTTCAATCCCTCATATGTGGAGGTGCAATATGGATATTGATCAGAACGTCCTGCAAGACCTGTTAGACTCCAACCCACGGTTTCGCATGCTCTATGAAGAACATTCCCTTTTTGAAAAACGACTGAACGAGTTTGAGAAGAAAGGCTTCCTGTCTCCTCAGGAAGAACTTGAGGTCGCGACCGTCAAAAAGATGAAGCTGGTCGGCAAAGACGAAATGGAGCGGATTATCTCCTGTGCTGGCAGTTGATACTGTGGAGAACCTAAATAGTTGATGTTTGTAAAGGGTTTAAGCCATGTGCTTAGACCCTTTGCTGTATGGGGCAGGTTTGGTTTTGTCGAACCTGTTTTTGATCCCGTAGCCTAATGCGGTTCCGGGACAATAAATCGTAAGCTTTTTTCCTGCCGACCGGTGTGTTCATTTGCACGGTTGAACGATTTCATACTATATTCAAATTTTTATATCGGGCAATTTGTGTCCATTTACGATGAATGAGAGACAGGTCCACAGTGGCGTGGACAGGGTGATTTAAGTTGAGGAGGTTCCATTGAAACTGACTGGTTCGCAAATTCTGTTGGAAAGTCTGCGCCTTGAAGGGGTGGAAAAAGTTTTTGGTTATCCTGGTGGCGCGGTCATTAATATTTACGACGACCTGTTTGATTCGCCGATCCAGCATGTTTTGACCCGTCATGAGCAGGCGGCAGTTCACGCGGCAGACGGTTATGCCCGCACGACCGGCGAGGTTGGTGTTGTTATCGCGACCAGTGGCCCGGGGGCGACCAATACCGTCACCGGGATTGCGACCGCTTATATGGATTCGATCCCCATGGTTATTATCACCGGTCAGGTTCCAACGGCCCTGATTGGTAATGACGCCTTTCAGGAAGCGGATATGTGTGGGATTACCCGCCCCTGCACCAAACATAACTACCTGGTTCAGGATATTCGTGATTTACCACGTATGATCAAGGAAGCCTTCTACATTGCTCGCAGTGGCCGCCCTGGTCCCGTGCTGATCGACCTGCCGAAAGATATTCAGGTCGCAACAATGATTTTCTCTTATCCGGAAACGGTCAAATTACGTGGTTATAAACCGACGGTAACCGGTAATGAGCGTCAAATTGGCAAAGCCGCGCAGATGATGCTCAAGGCAAAACGACCGGTCTTGTACGTCGGTGGAGGGGCCTGCCTGGCTGATGTCAGCCCCGAGCTTCTTAAACTGGCGGAGTTGCTCAAGGCTCCGGTAACCACGACCCTGATGGCGATGGCGGCTTTTCCTGGTGACCATCCACTGGCCCTGGGGATGCTCGGGATGCACGGAACATATTTTGCCAATATGTCGGTGACCGAATGTGATCTGCTGGTGGCGATTGGTGCCCGTTTTGATGATCGGGTAACAGGGCGAATTGAGGCTTTCGCCAAAAAAGCCAAGATCATTCAGTTTGATATAGACCCCACTTCGATTCGTAAAAACGTTCGGGTTGATCTGCCGGTGGTCGGAGATCTGAAAAAGGTTCTGGGTTCATTGCTTGAGCAGTTGCAGGATCATCCCCGGGAAGTCGCCGCGCAGGTCGAGCAGACAACCGGTTGGCGGCAGGAAATCGCTGGCTGGAAAGAAAAACAGCCGATGACTTACAAAAGTTCAAAGACGGTCATCAAACCACAATATGTTATCGAAAAAATCAGTGAACTGACTGACGATGACGCCATTATTACCACAGAAGTCGGGCAGCATCAGATGTGGGCCGCACAGTTCTTTCGCTTTCGCCAGCCACGGACCTTTTTGACCTCGGGGGGGCTGGGGACCATGGGTTACGGTTTGCCTGCAGCTCTTGGAGCCCAGATTGCTTTTCCCCAGCGGCAGGTTATCGACATATCGGGTGATGGTTCTTTTCAGATGAATTCTCAGGAACTGGCGACACTGGTTCAATATCGTTTGCCGGTCAAGATTGCCATTCTTAACAACAATTTTTTGGGGATGGTTCGTCAGTGGCAACAACTGTTCTTTGATCGGCGCTACAGTCAGACCTGCATGGAGTTACCGATTGACTTTGTCAAACTGGCAGAAGCCTATGGTGCGACCGGATTACGGACCGACAAGGTTGAGGATGTCGAGAGTGTGATCAGGAAAGCCCTCGAAACAGATGGGCCGGTATTGATGGAATTCAAAGTCAGTCGCGAAGAAAACGTGTTGCCAATGGTTCCTGCAGGTAAGGGAATCCATGAGATGGTTCTGGCTTCCTGAAACCTTGAAAACAAGATTCAGCTTTTTCTATAGAGTACCAAGAATAATGGAGAGATAGATGAAACACACAATTTCAGTGTTGGTGGAAAACGAGTTTGGTGTGCTTGCGCGGGTGTCGGGTTTATTCTCTGGCCGTGGCTTCAATATCGAAAGTCTTTCTGTTGCGCCGACGCTCGATCCGGATACATCGCGGATGACGATTGTAACCCGGGGTGATGATCGGGTTCTGGAACAGGTCAACAAACAACTGCACAAATTGATTTCAACCATCAAGGTGGTTGATTTTACCGGTGAAGATTATGTCGAACGGGAGTTGGCTCTGATCAAGGTGACTGCCGAGGCTGAATCTCGGGCAGAAGTGCTGCGGATTGTCGATATCTTTCGCGCCAAGATCGTTGATGTCACTCCCAAGTCGTACACCGTTGAAATGACCGGTGCTCCAGACAAGATTGATGCGGTTCTGGAACTGTTGGCCCCGATGGGGATCAAGGAGATCGTTCGCTCCGGGCCGGTTGTCATTGGTCGTGGGGCGAAGGGCGTTGCCGGAAATTAGTTTTCATTCTGGACTGTCATGCCGATTTGTAATAAAGGCAGACGGTCAGTGAGCCATTTGCCATATGAAGGTCGGTCATGTTATAAATCCCGGTCTTTTGACACCTTTGCAACAGGGATAACCTGTTGTTGCTCAAGCGTATACAAGGAGTTTTGAAAATGCAGGTTTATTACGATAAAGATGCTGATCTTTCTATTATCAAGGGAATGCAGGTGACGATTGTGGGCTATGGCTCACAAGGTCATGCCCATGCCAACAACCTGAAGGATTCGGGTGTTGATGTGACCGTTGCACTGCGCGAAGGTTCGACTTCGGCAGTCAAGGCCCAGAACTCGGGATTGACCGTGAAACCGGTCGCCGAGGCGGTGGCTGCGGCAGATCTGGTTATGATCCTGACTCCTGATGAGTTTCAGTCCCAGCTCTACCGGGATGAGATTGAGCCCAATTTGAAAAAAGGTGCGACCCTCGCATTTGCACACGGTTTTGCCATCCACTACAATCAGGTGGTGCCACGTGCTGACCTGGATGTCATTATGATTGCACCCAAGGCTCCCGGTCATACGGTTCGCTCTGAATTTGCCCGGGGAGGCGGTATCCCTGACCTGATTGCTGTTTTTCAGGATGCTTCAGGCAAGGCCAAGCAGGTTGCGCTTTCTTACGCCAGTGCTATCGGTGGGGGCCGGACCGGGATCATTGAAACGACCTTCAAGGACGAGACTGAAACCGATCTGTTCGGGGAACAGGCGGTTCTCTGTGGTGGTGCGGTCGAGCTGGTCAAAGCTGGTTTTGAGACCCTGACCGAAGCAGGATATGCTCCCGAGATGGCTTACTTTGAATGCCTGCACGAACTGAAATTGATCGTTGATTTGATGTATGAGGGTGGCATCGCCAACATGAATTACTCGATTTCGAACAATGCCGAGTATGGTGAGTATGTTACCGGCCCCAAGGTTATCAACGACGAAAGTCGCAAGGCGATGCGTGAGTGTCTTGAAAATATCCAGAATGGCGACTATGCCAAGCGTTTTATTCTTGAAGGTCAGACCAACTATCCGGAAATGACCGCCCGGCGACGCAACAATGCCGCGCATCCGATCGAAGTTGTCGGAGAAAAGCTGCGGAGTATGATGCCCTGGATTCAGAAGATCGTTGACAAGAGTAAAAACTGAGCGTATTAAACCGAAGAGACTGGTTTCTGAAGGGCAGTTAGTACAGCTGCCCTTTCTTTTCTTACGGGGGTGCTTGTAAAACATATGCGTAATGCCAATCAGCCTGTTGCCCAGGAGGGTTATCCCTTCATCGGACTCTTTGCCTTTGTCACCTTGGTCTTTGCCTTGCTCGGGTGGGGATTTCTGGCCGTCGTCCTGCTCGCATTGACCCTTTTTACGGTTTATTTCTTCCGCAACCCGGAGCGAATTGTTCCCCAGGGTGAAGATCTGGTGGTTGCACCAGCGGATGGCGAGGTGATTTTTGTCGGTGAGGTTGATGAAGACCGCTATTTTGACGGAAGAGCGCAGAAAATCAGTATCTTCATGTCGGTCTTTAATGTCCATGTTAATCGCGTCCCCTTAAGTGGCAAGGTCGTCGATATGTTCTATCGTCGGGGCGAGTTTTTTAACGCCTCGCTCGACAAAGCCAGTGACCAGAATGAGCAGGCCGGGATTTTACTGGAGGATGACAAGGGCCGAAAAATACTGTTCGTGCAGATTGCCGGTCTGATTGCCCGGCGTATTGTGACCTATCCGGTTGTTGGTGATCTGCTCAAAGTCGGCCAACGTTATGGCTTGATCAGGTTCGGATCCAGGGTTGATGTCTATCTGCCGCTGGATGCTGAAGTTGATGTGGTCCTTGGTGATAAAACCGTGGCCGGTGAGTCAGTTCTTGGGAGTTTGAGATGAGTGCAAAATCCGCAACCACCGAAAAAAGGAGCGGTCCGGCCCGTGGGGTTTATCTGCTGCCCAACCTGATTACTATCGGTAGTATGTTTGCGGGATTCTACGTCATTATCCTGTCCGCAGATGGTAACTTTGAACGGGCTGCCTGGTTCATTCTTGTTTCGTGTATTCTGGATGGTCTTGATGGCAAGGTTGCTCGCCTGACCGGTACCTCAAGCAAGTTCGGTGTAGAGCTCGATTCTCTGGCGGACGTGATTGCCTTTGGGGTGGCTCCCGGCGTGCTGATGTACACCTGGGCCTTACGTGATTTTGGCAAACTTGGCTGGCTTGCGGCGTTTCTGTTTGTTGCCTGTGGTGCCTTGCGTCTGGCCCGCTTCAACGTGCAGGTGAACACGGTTGAGTCGAAACGTTTTGTTGGCCTGCCGATTCCGGGTGCGGCGGCAATTATTGCCACCTGTGTGCTGCTCTTTTACGAAATGGGTGGTTCGGGCACTGTTCGTCAGGTGTCAATTATGCTGCTGATTTATGTGCTGGCCTTTCTGATGGTCAGTAATGTGGCCTATTACAGCTTCAAGGATCCGGCACTTCTCAAACGTCAGCCTTTTTTCTTTCTGGTGCTGGCAATCATTCTGCTGATTTCGATTGTTGCCAAGCCGGAAATAATGCTTTTTTCACTGGGATGTATCTACCTGGTGTCCGGCCCGATCTGGACCCTGAAACGTAAAAGAACCGACAAGAAACTGGGAACGATGGACCCGGTGGGTGATGAGGACCTGTAACGGCTTCTGGTCTAGGTCATCGGTATTCGTCTCTTTTGCGGCTGTTGTCGCAGTCTTTCCCTGGAGCACAAGAAGGGATGAGTATCTTAAATGCTTGACTTAGCCAAATCTTTACGGTTCAATGACCGGGATATTTAGATAAAGGCGTTGAAGAGGAGTAGTAAACTTTTTCTTTCGTTTCAGAGAGTCGGCGGTCGCTGCAAGCCGGTACGTAAGAGGGTTGAACTCGCCTTGGAGCTGCAATGGTGAAGCCGCGAATGCGCAGTTAGCCATTGTCGTGAGCCAGCGTAAATGGCCAATTAAGGGTCTGCGTTTTTTTGCTGTAGACCGAAACAGGGTGGTACCGCGAAGCGTCAAGCTCTCGCCCCTGCATGGGGCGGGAGCTTTTTTTATGGTTTGCGGCAAGCCGGAAGGAGGTGGTTTCATGGAATCTGACCTAGGTGATTTGCAGAGAGAGTCTCTCTGTTTTAGTTCATGGGAACCACCACTATTTCGCAACCAACTGCTGAAGTCTTTAACCAATTGAGGTGAATAATATGGCAACAAAAGAAAGTATCATTGTTTTTGACACCACCTTGCGTGACGGTGAACAGTCTCCTGGCGCGAGTATGAATATTGAAGAAAAGATGCGGATTGCCCATCAACTGGAACGACTCAATGTTGATGTCATCGAGGCCGGTTTTCCGATTGCTTCAGATGGTGATTTTGAAGCTGTAAAAAAGATTGCCCAGACCATCAAGGGGCCACAGATTGCCGGTTTGTCACGTGCCGGTGAGTTGGATATCAATCGGGCCTGGGAGGCATTGCAATACGCGGGGGAAAGAGGCCGAATCCACACCTTTATCGCCACCAGCGATATCCACATGAAGTACAAACTCAAAATGAGCGACCAGCAGGTTCTCGACACGGCAGTCGAAGCGGTCAAACTGGCGGCCAGTTATACCCCCAATGTCGAGTTCTCGGCGGAAGATGCAGTACGAACACGCCTGCCTTTTCTCGCCCAGGTCATTGAAGCGGTCATTGCAGCCGGGGCAACGACCGTCAATATCCCCGATACGGTCGGGTATACCATCCCGTCAGAATATTTTGACATTATCAGCTACCTGAAACAGAACGTCAGTAACATTGATCAGGCGATTATTTCTGTTCATTGTCACAACGATCTTGGACTTGCGGTTGCCAACTCACTGGCAGCTGTGCAGGCCGGGGCACGTCAGGTTGAATGTACAGTCAACGGGATTGGTGAGCGGGCCGGAAACTGCAGTCTCGAAGAGATTGTCATGGCACTGCGGACCCGACAGGATATCTTGCAGTATGCAACCGATGTTGCGACTGAGCAGATCACGCCATCGAGCAAGCTGCTTTCAACCATTACCGGAATCCAGGTGCAGCAGAACAAAGCGGTGGTTGGGGCCAATGCCTTTGCCCATGAAGCAGGGATTCACCAGCATGGCGTGATGATGGAAAAATCAACCTACGAGATTATGACTCCTGAATCGGTTGGTCTCAATCAGAGCAAGCTGGTTTTGGGCAAACACAGCGGACGGCATGCTTTTATTGACCGGTTGAAGAGTCTTGGTTATGACCTGACTCGTGAGGAGATCGAGAAGGCTTTTGTTCGTTTCAAGTCTCTGGCAGATCGTAAAAAAGAGATTTTTGATGAAGACCTCGATGCGATTGTTGCCGATGAGGTGTTGCGGGTACCGGAAACGTTCAAACTGTTACAGATGAATGTCAGCAGCGGCTCTTTTTCAGCACCGACAGCAACGGTTGAGATGGAAGTTGCCGGTAAGGTTAAAAAGACTGCAATCCTTGGAGATGGTCCGGTAGATGCAACCTTCAAGGCCATCAAGAAACTGACCAGAAGCAAAGCAACGTTGCTTAATTTTTCGGTAGGGGCAATTACCGGTGGAACTGATGCGCAGGGCGAGTGTACGGTGCGTCTGGCGGATGAGGGCCGCGAAATTCTCGGTGCCGGTGCGCATCCGGATATTATTGTTGCCAGTGCCAAGGCCTATATCAATGCATTGAACAAGATTGCCGGCAAGGCGATCGCTAACAAAAAGTCACCTGTTTGAACAGGGGCAGAGGATTTATGAGGAGTTTTCATGGGTAAGACCATTGCTGAAAAAATTTTTGCGGCACACTTGCGGGATGAGCCTTTTGAGGGAACCCGCGTTCTGAGTCTGGATCGTGTCCTTTGCCACGAAATTACCACTCCGGTTGCCATTGCCGATCTGGTCTGGCGGGGCAAGGATCGAGTTTTTGATCGCAACAAGGTCAAGGTTGTGATCGATCACGTGACTCCGTCGAAGGACAGTAAAACCGCGACTCAGGCCAAGATTCTGCGTGACTGGGCCCGGCGGCACGAAATCCCCGATTTTTTTGATGTGGGTCGTAACGGGGTTTGTCATGCCATTTTTCCCGAAAAGGGTTATATCCGGCCTGGTTTTACGGTCATCATGGGCGACAGTCATACCTGTACCCATGGTGCGTTTGGGGCTTTTGCCGCCGGAGTTGGCACGACCGACCTCGAAGTCGGGATCCTCAAAGGTGTTTGTGCTTTTCGCGAACCGGCAACGATCCGGGTTAATATTACCGGGGCGTTGCAACAGGGGGTTGTGGCCAAAGATGTCATTCTGCATGTGATTGGTGAGTTGGGAGTCAATGGTGCGACAGATCGCATTCTTGAGTTTCGTGGTCCGGTTGTCGACGCCATGAGCATGGAAGCTCGTATGACACTCTGCAACATGGCGATTGAAGCGGGTGGAACCTGCGGTATCTGTATGCCCGACATGACTACCGTTGATTATCTCTGGCCATTTATTCAGGATGAATTCACCAGCCGTGAGGCTGCTCTGGAGGATTATCAGCAATGGATTTCTGATGCGGATGCTTCCTACGATAAAATTCTTGATTTCGATGTTTCCAATCTGGAGCCGCAGGTTACATTTGACTACAAACCAGACTGTGTCAAGCCGGTTTCCGAACTGGCAGGGACACCTGTTGATCAGGTGTATATTGGTACCTGTACCAACGGTCGGATTGAAGACCTGCGTCAGGCTGCAGCGGTGCTCAAGGGGAAACGAATCGCCGATTCGGTGCGAGGTATCGTCTCTCCGGCAACTCCGAAAATCTTTACAGATGCCCTTGAAGAGGGGATTATCCAGATCTTTATGGATGCCGGTTTTTGCGTGACCAATCCAACCTGTGGGGCCTGCCTTGGAATGAGTAATGGCGTGCTGGCCGAAGATGAGGTTTGTGCCTCAACCAGTAACCGCAACTTTAATGGCCGCATGGGAAAAGGGGGGATGGTGCATCTGATGAGCCCGGCAACGGCTGCCGCCAGTGCCATCACCGGTAAAATCACTGATGCCCGGTCGCTTTAAGCGCAAGAAGGAGAAAGCAAATGAGCAGCAAAAAGAGTTTTGGTGGCCCGGCAGTTGTTCTGGATCGCGCCGATATTAATACCGATGAAATTATCCCGGCGAAATATTTGACCGAGGTAACCAAAGAGGCCTTAACACCTTACATTCTGGAAGATCTCAAGCTGGAAGGGTTTGATCCCAAGGGGAACAAACTGAAAAACGCCCGGGTTGTTATTACCCGGGCCAATTTTGGTTGTGGCTCGTCCCGTGAACATGCTCCCTGGGTGTTTGAAGTCAATGGTGTTCATACCGTCATTGCTGAAAGCTATGCACGAATTTTTCGCCAGAATATGTTCAATTGCGGAATGTTGGCGATTGAATTGCCGAAAAATGACATTGACCAGATCATTGCCTTGGAACACAAGGGTGATATCCAGGTCAATGTCGATGTCACCGCACAGAAAATATCTGTGACTTCAGGGTCTGAATCGCTGGATTTCAGTTTTGAGATCAGTCAGTTTGATAAGGCTCTGGTTGAGGCTGGTGGTTGGGTCGAATTCGCTGACGCGCGTTACTGAAACTAAAAAAATCATTGAATGACAGGGCACCTCTTGACGTGGGGGTGCCCTGTCTGCTTTTGTAGCCTGATGCAGAGACGAATCAAGCTGATAGCCAATCCCGTTTCAGGAGGGGATGCGCGGCCTCATATTGCCCGGGCGCAACGTTTTCTCGAAAAAAACGGGGCTGAGGTTGATCTTTACCTAACCGGCCAGCGCGGTGATGCAACAGCTGAAGCTGCCGACTTTCCGGTATCTGAATATGATCTGGTCATTGCTGCCGGTGGCGATGGTACGCTCAACGAAGTTGCGAACGGTCTTGCGGGTCGTGGTGTGCCTCTGGCTTTTTTGCCCCTGGGAACAGCCAATGTGATGGCTATCGAAATGGGGGTCCCGCTTGATATTGAGGCGGCCTGTTCCGTTGCCCTTGCAGGGCAAGCCAGACCGGTAGTCATGGCCAGAGCCGGACAAGAGTTTTTCTTGATGATGGCAGGGCTTGGTTTTGATGCCGCTGCAGTTCGCGCAGTCAACCCAGGTCTGAAACGCCTTTTGGGCAAAGGGGCCTATCTGGTTGCCGGTTTAAACGCATTTTTTCGTTATCGTCCTGTCCCATTGCAACTGGTGACTGCAGAGGGACTCTCGTTGACGGTCTGGCACGTCATTGTCAGTAATATTCGTTGTTATGGCGGACGTTTTGTGATGGCGCCTGCTGCCGGTCTTGAACAACCCGGGCTGGTGGCCTGTGTGATCGACAGGCCGGGAAGATTTGCTTTGCTTCTGTTCTGGGTGCGAATTCTGTTGCGAGACAAGCTGCTGGGGCAGGTCAGACGGCTCGAATCGGATCATTTTGATCTTTCAGGAGCGGTTGTTCCTGTTCAGATTGATGGTGATGATGTTGGAAACTCACCTCTTCATATTTCTTGTCACTCAGATTTGATCGAGTTGATTTTTCCTCCCTCCACATGAAAGAGAATAAAAAATGCGTTTAGGCGATACCTTTATCCGTCGTTTTGGACCTTTGGCCCCCACGGTCTTTTTCCTGATGGAATCCTTGTTGGTTCTCAGCCTTTTTCGTATTGGTTTCATGATATGGCTCTGGCCTCGGGTGAGTGCCGTTGACGGTTTGTGGCCGGTCCTGGGCTATGGCCTGCGGTTCGATTTTCTTCTGATTTGTTTTGTGGTGGCAATCCCGGTGGTTCTCAGTCTGCTGCTGCCGGCAATACCCTTATTGCAACGTGTTTTTCGACGAGGAGAAGCTCTTTGGCTCTCTTTCTGGTTTGGGGTTTTCGTTTACATGGAGACGGCAACACCGTCTTACATCAATCAGTATGACAGTCGACCCGGGCGAATTTTTTATGAATATCTGAATCACCCAAAAGAGGTTTTTGGCACTTTATGGGCCGATTATAAACTTCAGTTGTTGCTTGGGGTTGTCCTGTTGTTTTTGGCTGTCGGTTTCAGCTTGCGGTCTTTGCTCCATCTGGACAAGAATCTGGTGTCCTGGCGTCTGCATTGGCGGTTACTGGCTTTCCCGTTGTGTGCCCTGGTTGTGTTCTCGGGAGCGCGCTCCAGCCTGGATCATCGCCCGGCAAATATCAGCACGGCAGCGTTTTCCAATGACCAGTTGGTCAATCGCCTTGGGGTCAGTTCGACCTACTCACTGTTCTATGCGATTTCGAATATCTCCAATGAGGGGCGTGCCGATCGTATTTATCAAAAAATGCCGACCGACAGGATGATTCAGCTTGTGCGGCGGTCGATGGGGTTGTCTGACAAGGATTTTCCTGTTGCCGATATTCCGACCTATCATAAGCAGAAGTCCGCAAAAAACTTACCGCGTCCACGTAATATCGTTATTGTTCTGGAGGAGAGTCTTGGGGCCGATTTCGTTGGTTCTCTGGGTGGCAAACCCTGGACGCCACAGCTTGATCAACTACGTAAACAGGGAATCTGGTTTGAAAATCTCTATGCGACCGGGACCCGGTCAGTCCGTGGAATAGAAGCGGTAACGACCGGTTTTTTACCTTCCCCGGGCCGAAGTGTTGTCAAGTTGGGTTTATCTCAGCAGCATTTTTTTACTCTGGCCCAATTGTTTAAAGAATGGGGCTACAAGAGTCGCTTTATTTATGGTGGGGAAAGCCACTTTGACAATATGCGGGGTTTTTTTCTGGGCAATGGTTTTGATCAGGTTGTAGACGAAAATGATTATTCTGCCCCGACCTTTCGGGGAACCTGGGGGGTTTCGGATGAAGACCTGTTTGCCCGGGCAGATCAGGAATTTCGCAAGATGGGTGATCAGCCCTTTTTTGCGCTGGTTTTTACCTCATCAAATCATCCCCCATTTGATATCCCGACGGGGATTGTCAAAAACGAACAGGATCATTCTGTTCTGGAAAATGCCGTTCGTTACAGCGATTATGCTCTGGGGAACTTTATCGAACGGGCGCGGCAGTCCAGTTACTGGCAGAATACCCTGTTTCTGGTGGTCGCCGACCACGTTGACAAGGTTTATGGCCAGGCTCTGGTGCCGATTAACAAGTTTCATATCCCGGCCCTTATCCTGGGCGCAGATGTGACGCCTTTCGTTTACACCCGACTGGCAAGTCAGAGTGATCTGCCTCCGACCCTGTTGGGGCTTAGCGGCCGCCCGACGAAACATCCCATGATTGGTCGAGATCTGTTGCAGTTACCCGCCAATGACCCAGGTCGGGCGGTTATGCAGTTTGGCCTGAACCATGCGGTTATGGTTGGAGATCAGGTGATTATTCAGCAACCCCATCTCCCCCCGGTTCAGTTTCGTTATGCAGAGGGCAAACTACAGCCAACTGAACTTGACTCTGCCTTCGCAGAACAGGCCAAGGCTCTTGCGTTGTGGCCTTCCTATGCCTATTTCAATCGTCAATATCGTTTGCCTGCAAAGTGACAAGTCTCTGCGTTACTGATCTTTCTTCGTCTGATTAGATGGCTCCGGTTCAGGCGCAGTCGGGGTGGCTGGAGTGTTTTCATCAACAACCTTCAGCAGGTGGTCAAGTTTTTTATACCCCGGGATAATCTGCCCATTCGGCATGATCAGGCTCGGGGTGCTTCGCAGACCAAGCTCAGCGGCAACCTTCATGGTCAGATCGAGCGATTCGGCTTTGCAGGATGGTGGCGGAAGTTGCCGCCCGGCAAAAGCAGCATCGAGCAGCTCAAGTGATTTTTCACATAAAATGGTTTCAGCCGCTTCCCGTGAGCCTTTTTGATCGGCATCATTTTGATGAGCCAGGCAATATCAGGACGTACCTTGATGGCTTTCTTGAGTTCCTGATGAAGCTGGCTACAGTAGGGGCAGTGGGGGTCGGTAAAAACAATAACCTTGGTTTTTGCCTGAGGATCACCCAGGAGCAGAGCATCATCCAGGGGGATGGTCGAAAGATCGACCGGGTTGAGCTCACGATAGTGGCTTTCGGTCAGATTTTTGCGGCTGGCAAGCTGGATAACATTTCCTGAAATCAGAAAGGATTTGGAATAGTCAAGATAGAGAGGCCAGGTCTTGCCGTTCATTTTCATTGCAACCCGCCACAAGCCGGGAACTTCGGCAGGAGCAACATCAACAACCTCACCATCGATCTGTTTGAGGACTTCATTGGCTTCTGTTTTTGATAAATTGTGACAGTCTGTACAGCTTCCAGCCCCGCAGCCTTCACCACTGGTCATAAACGCTGTGGCCGAATTTGCCAGCAGTAGCAAGATCGTAACGATGAGCCATTTTTTCATCTGTTCCTCCTGTTGTGTCGTTGCCAAAGTGCCCGGCATCATATCAGTGGCGGGCCCGACTGTACAGGGGATGTCCTGGACATTTGCTCAGGGTGGGAAAATGAAAAATGGTTTGACAAGGTCCTGATCACTTTCCTATAGTTGGCCCGCTCGCAACTCCTGATTTTACGGGGGTTTTTTGTTTAGCGAGGGTTTATATTTTTTGGTCTCGATAAAAGAAAGAGAGAGCTTCGTTATGGCAGCAACATACAAAATTGCAATTCTTTCCGGTGACGGAATCGGCCCCGAAGTCATGGCCGAAGCCCTCAAGGTTTTGGATGCCGTAGAGAATAAATATGATGTCAGTTTTACCCGGACTCAGGCCAACGTTGGTGGCATTGCGATCGATAAAGAGGGGAAAGCCCTGCCTGAAACGACCATTGCTGTCTGTAAAGAGTCTGATGCGATCCTGTTTGGAAGTGTCGGCGGGCCCCAATGGGAAGCGTTACCTCCGGAAGAGCAGCCAGAGCGGGGTGCGTTGTTGCCGCTGCGTAAAATCTTTGGCCTGTTCTGCAATCTGCGCCCGGCAATCATTTTTCCATCACTGACCGGGGCCTCAAGTTTGAAGGAAGAGGTGATAGCAGGAGGGTTTGATCTGCTGGTGGTTCGTGAGCTGACCGGCGGTATCTACTTTTCGCAACCCAAGGGAATTGAAGAAGAACAGGGTGAGCGTAAGGGCTTTGATACCATGCTCTATCGCGAAAGCGAGATTGAGCGAATTGCGCGGGTGGCTTTTGATACGGCACGTAAACGTGACAAGCGGGTCGTTTCTATCGACAAGGCCAATGTTCTTTCAACGTCGGTACTCTGGCGTGAGGTTGTCGAGCGGGTTGCAAAAGATTATCCCGATATCGAATTGACGCACATGTATGTCGATAATGCTGCCATGCAGCTGGTGCGCTGGCCAAAACAGTTTGATGTTATCCTGTGTGGCAACCTTTTTGGCGACATTCTTTCCGATGAAGCTGCGATGTTGACAGGTAGTCTTGGTATGCTGCCCAGCGCTTCCCTGGCGGAAGGCTCGTTTGGAATGTATGAGCCTTCAGGAGGCAGTGCTCCGGATATCGCCGGGCAGGGGATTGCCAATCCGATTGCGCAAATCCTGTCGACTTCAATGATGCTTCGCTACTCGTTTGGCCTGGGTGATGCTGCGGATGCGATTGAGCGCGCGGTAGAAAAGGTTTTGGAAGATGGCTTCCGAACAGGTGATATCTACCAGGACAAGCCGGGTGAGAAAAAAGTCAACACCTCAGAAATGGGAGATGCGATTGTTGCCTGTCTCTGAGATGCAGCGGGAAAAATTATGAAAAATATCGCTCTGGTCGGTGCCACAGGCGCTGTGGGAGAACAGATTCTGGAGCAGTTCATCATGCGCAACGTCCCTGTGGGGGAGTTGCGCCTTTTTGCCTCCGACGAATCAGCAGGTGAGTTTCTGGAAGTTGACGATCAATCATTGCCGGTTGGTCAGTTGACGGCAGATGCTTTTCATTCGGTTGATCTGGTTATTTTTGCAACACCGGCAGAGGTGAGTGAAATCTGGTGTCCCCGAGCTCTGGAGGCCGGAGCGGTTTGTATCGACCTGTCTGCAGCGGGTCGCCTGGATAAAACCCGGCCACTACTGGTGGCCGGGGTCAATGATGAAGCATTTTCGAGTGGTGTTTGCAGTTCTCCGGCCAGTTCGGTCGTGGCTCTCGCGTTATTGCTGGGCGCTCTGCGTAAGGCAGGCGAGATCAAGCGTCTGCTGGTGACAATGGTGACTCCTGCCTCGGCCCGGGGAACGCAGGGCCTTGATGAGCTAAGAAAGCAAACGGGCGAATTGTTGAACGGTCGCCCCGCTCAGAATAAAATTTTTCCGGCTCAATTGGCCTTCAACGGTTTGCCCTCTGGGGATGATTCCCGTGAAGTCTCTTTGAGGGCCGAACTTGGTAAGATTTTAAATGATACAGATCTTGCTATCAGGATCAATCAGCTTGAGTTGCCGTTGTTTTACGGTGAGGGTGGGTTTGTCCGAGTTGATTTTGCAACCCCGGTGGCCAGAGAACAGGTTATCGATTGGTTGACAACCACCAGCGGAATCGATCTTCAGGATCAGGGGGATTATCCGACCTTGCTCGATGCCGTTGGTTGTAATGATGTTCTTGTACGATTGCATTCTTCAGAGGAAACGACGACAACGCTTGATTTCTGGTATGTCGTGGACAATATCGTTCGCTGTGGTGCCGGGAATGCCGTACGTCTGGCTGCAAAGGTCTTGGCTGAAACCCGGCATCAATAAGGGTGGCTATGGTTGAGCGGTTGCCAATAATTGAAGCCACATTTCCGCTTGAGTGGATACAGCGTCTTGACCCCCGGCTGAAGCTTCTGCTGTCACTCCTGTTGATGATGCTGATTTTCTCCACCCACAATTTTGTGGTCCTGGCAGTTCTGTCTGCCTGTCTTGTTGCGATTCTGGCGTGGCAGCCCCCAATTCTTTCACAATACTGGCGGCGGCTTTATTTTTTACGTTGGCTGCTTCTTTTTACCCTGCTTCTCCATCTGTTTCTGACCCCGGGGCGAACCCTGTTTGGCCTGCGGATACTTTCCTATGACGGATTACTGCGGGGCGTGATGGTTGATATCCAGCTGGGTCTGGCACTGTTTGTTACCCTTCTTTTTGCTTTGACGACCTCTCCGGAAGCGGTGTCCTGGGGGATGATGAAGCTGCTCTCTCCTCTGCGGCGCTTCGGGGTGCCTGTTGCCGAGCTGGGCGGGCTGCTGGGGTTGGTGTTCTATTTCTTGCCGCAGGTTTTTCAGCAGGGCGAACCACTGGTCAAGCGGGTCAAAAAACAAAAGGGGCAGGGGGTTGCCACCTTCTTGCGCCAGTTGGCGCGTTCGGTCGGTGAAATGATTCTTTCCCTGGTCGGACAGGCAGACGACCTTGCAGGTGAAATCTGGCGCGGAAAGCGGGAATTTACGACAAAAGAGATGTCGTTTCGCTGGCGGTGGGTCGAGTCGTTATCTCTGGCTTCAGGCGTTGTTTTTGTCCTGGGATGCTGGAGTCTGTAGATGGCTGTTATCGCTCTTTGGATCGAATATGACGGATCGGCCTATGTCGGTTGGCAGCGACAGCTGAATGGTATGAGTGTTCAGCAGCGTGTGGAGGAGGCTCTGGCCCAACTCACAGGTCAGATGCTGACGATCTATTCTTCGGGTCGGACCGATGCCGGAGTTCATGCGCGGGGAATGGTGGCCCATTTCAAGACTGATTCTCCCTTGTCGCTGAATGCTTATCTTCATGGTGTTAATCGGTTTTTGCCGCGGGATATTGCCGTTATTCGGGTTCGACAAGCTGTTGAACATTTTCATGCCCGTTACAGTGCCGGGGCGAAATGGTATCAGTACCGCCTGTATCTGGCGCCGGTTCGGTCCCCTTTACATGCCCCTTACTGCTGGTATGTACGCAAGCCGCTTGATATTGCGCTGATACGGGAAGCTGCGCAATTATTTATTGGTGAACATGATTTTGTCGCCTTTCGTGGTTCGGGGTGTAGTGCCAGGACAACTGTCAGGCGAATAGATTCTATCGATGTGCAGGAAGTGGGAGATGAACTGCATATTGACGTACGGGGCAGTGGGTTTTTACGCCATATGGTCAGGATGATGGTAGGAACCCTTGTCCAGATCGGGGCTGGAAAACGCACAAAAGAAGATATCCACCGCCTGCTTTCTCAGGGAGCAGGGGAAGAAACCCGTTTGACGGCACCCGCACAAGGTCTTTGTTTGATGGCGGTCGAGTACTCGGAACAGTTGTTCCGTAAAGAGGATTCAGGGTTGCAAAAAGAGCTTGACAATACAGGGCTAATCAGCTAGCTTCTTCGATTTGTGAGCCCCACAAACCCGTAGTAATTACAGTTTTCCAGAGAGGACGCGATGAGTACCGAAGTCGCTAAAGAACAAGACATCAAAAGAGCATGGTATGTGGTCGATCTTGAGGACAAGGTTCTCGGACGTGCCGCGACTGAAATCGCCCGTGTATTGCGTGGCAAGCATAAGGCAATCTATACCCCAAGTGTTGATACCGGGGATTTTGTTGTTGTCGTCAATGCAGATAAGGTCAGACTGACCGGGAACAAGCTGGATGCCAAGATGTATTATCGGCATAGCGGTTATCCTGGTGGTATTCGTTCGATTAATGCGAATGACCTGTTGCAGAAGAAGCCGGAGATGCTGATTCAGGCGGCTGTCAAGGGGATGTTGCCCAAAAACCGGCTTGGACGCAAAATGTTCACCAAGCTGAAGGTTTATGCGGGGAGTGAGCATCCGCATAGTGCGCAACAACCCAAAGAACTCGCTTTTTAAGACGATAATCAGGAGATAGCCGGATGGCCGATCAAAGGTTTTATGCAACAGGAAGAAGAAAATCGTCTGTAGCCCGGGTCTGGATCAAGCCCGGTACTGGCGAAATTGTTATCAATAAACGTTCTCTCGATGAGTACTTCGGTCGTGAGACTTCGAAGATGATTGTTCGTCAGCCGTTTGAGTTGACGGATAATTCGGGCAAGTTTGACGTTTATGTCAATGTCTGCGGTGGCGGTGCTTCAGGGCAGGCCGGTGCGATCAAGCACGGGATTACCCGCGCCCTGCTGGTTGCTGACGCTGAACTGCGCGGCACCTTGAAGAAGGCCGGGTTCGTGACCCGGGACAGCCGTGTCAAAGAACGGAAGAAATATGGCCGTCGTGGCGCGCGACGCAGCTTCCAGTTCTCAAAACGTTAAATTCCCGGGCCGTTGTTTGGCCGGGTCCTGTTCCAGTAGAAAAAAGGGAAGCCCCGGTGGCTTCCCTTTTTTTATTTTTAGAGGTTTATGATGCAGAAAGTCGCCATTATTGGAGCCAGTGGATATACCGGGGTAGAGCTTCTCAGGTTGTTGGCCGGTCATCCTCAGGCAGAGGTTGTCGCGGTAACTTCGCGGCAGTATGAGGGACAGCCTGTCAGTCAGGCTTTTCCGAGCCTTGCTGGTTACTATGATCTTGAGTGCGAGGCCCTTGATGTCGAGGCGATTGCTGCCCGTGCCGATGTTGTCTTCACTGCATTGCCACACAAAAGTGCGATGGAAGTTGTTCCCGGTTTTCTGGCAGCAGGTTGTCGGGTTGTTGATCTGTCTGCTGACTATCGGTTACGAGACCCTTTGGTTTACGAACACTGGTACCAGGAGCATACCAGCCCCGAATTGCTGGCCGATGCCGTTTATGGATTGCCGGAACTTTATCGAGCACAACTGGTCAAAGCACAGCTGGTTGCCAATCCCGGTTGCTATCCAACCAGTATTGCCCTTGGACTGGCGCCGCTGCTTGAGAAGGGTCTGATAGAACATCAAACCCTGATCGTAGACAGTAAATCGGGTACAACGGGAGCAGGTCGCGGGCTAAAAGAATCCAGCCTGTTCTGTGAGGTCAATGAGGGGTTTAAGGCCTATGGTCTTGCCAGCCATCGTCATACCCCCGAGATTGAACAGAACCTCAGCCAGTTGGCAGGTGAGCCTGTTCAGGTAAGCTTCAGCCCTCACCTGTTACCGGTTGATCGTGGGATTCTTTCGACAATCTATGCGAGTTTGAAGCAGGATTCTTCTACGGCAGAGTTGTTGGAGCTCTATCAGAAACGCTATGCCGCTGAGCCTTTTGTCCGGATTTTGAAAGAGGGGCAGTTGCCGAATATTGCCTTCGTTCGTGGCACCAACCTGTGTGATATCGGTCTGGTTGTTGATGAACGCAACAGGCGGGTTATTGTTGTCTCGGTCATTGACAATCTTGTCAAGGGGGCGGCCGGTCAGGCGATTCAGAATTTTAATCTGATAAGCGGGTTTGATGAATGCTCCGGGTTGCAGGCGGCACCACTTTTCCCCTAGAGTTTTAGGGGACTTCTGCGTAAAATAGCGCGTTGTGCTTATTGTTTTGTTGTCACTGTAGGAGCTCAGGTGTTCGAAGCGGGTCAGACATTTGCCGGTTATTTGATCGATTCTCCCCTTGGCAATCGACTGGCGATCGAAAACTATCAGGCCAGAAAAGAGGCTGGCGGAAGCCTTGTCCGACTGACTGTTCTCACTGAAGAACTTTTGCCTGATGAGGTATCACGTAAGAATTTCATTACCGCAGCAGAACCTGTTTGTCGTATCAAGCACCCTGGCATTGCCCGGTTGCTTGAAGTTGGTCAGGCTGATGGGCGGGCTTTTTATGTTTCTGAATTCAGCCCGGGAGGAAATTTCAAACAGATCCTTGGGGTGCGTTTGCGACCAGGGCAGGCATTGCGCTTCACCAGGGACCTTGCCGGGATTCTGGAGCATCTTCATGCAGCGGATGTGGTTCACGGGAACCTCAAACCAGGTAATATCCTTGTTGGGCCCGACGAACAGCTGATTCTGACCGATGTCGGGATGGCCTGTTTTCTCAAGCTGGACTATACCCTTGGCATTGATCCTTATTATGTAAGCCCAGAGCAGGTCAGGGGGGCACAACCGGGTGCGAGTTCAGACATCTACAGTTTGGGCATTGTGCTCTATCAAATGCTGTGCGGCATCCTGCCTTTTCAGGCAGATAACGATTTTCGGATTGCGATGCTGCGGCTTGATGAGCCTCTTCCGGCCCTGCCGTCCGAGTACCAGTTTCTCCAGCCCCTTCTCGATCGGATGTTGCAGACAGATTCTCAGCAACGTCCTTCGGCAGGTGCACTGCTTGGGATGATTGATTCATTGGTTGTTGAGGCGGATGCCGCAGAATTTAATCCACAAAAACTTTCAGTTCAGCAACAGGGAGAGGTTTCGATGGCGGACCAGTCTGCTGAGGACAATGTCAATGAGATGACGGTACGCATTGAAAAAACGCTTGCCGAACGTGAGCAGCAACGCCGGGATGAGCCGTCCTTGTCGGAAGATTCGCTTGATTCTCCTTCTGAGGTCGTTGGCAGGTCCAGTTCTTCTTTCAGCTATCTGATGTTACTTTTAGGTCTGGTAGTTGGTGCGGTCATTGGGGTGGCTTTGTATTTTGTGGTTCCCAGACCGGAGATGGCAGCAGCGCAGCCAGAAATCAGGGTTGCGAGCGTTGCAGGTCTTGACAAGGCGGACCGCTTGCTACTGGCCGGAGAATATGCCAAAGCGAAAAAAGCCTATCTGGCATTGATCGCACGTAACCCTGGATCGCCGCGGCCCTATAATAATCTGGCCTCCCTCTATGCGGCAGAAGGGGATCTTGAACAGGCGCAGGCATTGCTTAAAAATGCTCTTGAAACAGCTCCTGACTATCTTGCGATCTATCGTAATATCGGAACCGTCTATGCGGCGATGGCTCGTGACAGTTATGGTAAGGCCCTGTTGCTTGAGGGAGAAAAAAAACCTGTCAAATTACAAGTTCTGGGGACAGTTGGCCAGCAGTTGAAACCTGAAGCAGACAAAACAGTATCCGAAGAGGTGACCAGGGCCAGGACAGCTCAAAAAACGCCTGTTAAGGTATCTGCAGCGCCGGAAGCCGGGGAGACTGCTGTCAAGGTGCCGGTTGAGACTGCGGACAAAACGAAGACCCCGATTCGCGCAGAATCTGCCAGTGCCGACCCAAAACAGCCGGTTTCCGCTGCGGTTGAAGCTGCTCCTCAGGGAGAACCCGAATCAGAGCCCAGAGCTGCTGCCAAGGTTTCCCTTGCGCCACAACAGTTTCTGCAACAGTGGGCCGCTGCCTGGTCTGCCCAGGATATTGATGCGTATCTGGCCCGATATGCACCTGAATATACACCGCCGAATAATCTTTCACGTCAGGTCTGGGAGAATCAGCGACGTCAGCGTCTGTCAGCTCCGACCTTTATCGAGGTCAGTCTTGAACCGATTGAAGCAATCAGTGGAACTGGTGACACGGCAAAGGTTCAGGTTGTTCAGCATTATCGAAGTGACCGGTATCGAGATAAAACCCGAAAGTCTTTTGTTCTGCGGCGTGATGGGGATTCCTGGTTAATTGTCGAAGAAAAATCTCTGGGACGGGTGCGCTGATGATAAGACGCGGGTTTGTCCTTTGTGTTATTGCTCTGCTCCTGATTGCAACGGTGGTCAGTGTGTGGGCTCTCTGGCGGAATCAGCCCCCAACGGCTGCTCTGGATCCGGCCGGCCAGGGAAGGACACTTCTCGAAGCTGATTTTCTGGGAACTCTGCTTCCTCGTCAGCAGGCCCTTTTGCGCCGCCTGGAACAACGTTTGACCCAGAACCCGGATGATCATGAGGCCAATCTGCTCAAGGCCTTGTTGTTGTTTCAAAATGATCGCCTGGATTCAGCGATCACAATTTTGCGCGATTTGACAAAAAGAGCCCCGAAATTTCAGTTGGCACATCTGGTTTATGGCGATTTGCTGGTCGCCCGTTTTGAACGCCTTGATCAATTGGGAGGGACGGAACTTCTGGCAACTCTTGATACGGGTGAAGACGGGCAGGAAATTGAAAACCTGCGTCGCGAAGCCCGTGCTCGTTTGCGTGGCTATCTCAGCCTGCTGCGAGAACAGAAGATTCCTGCGGCATTTATTGCTCTGAATCCTACAATAAAATACGCCCTGCTGGTGGACAAAGCTGCCAACCGACTATACGTTTTTCGAAATGCGGGAACGGGTTTGCCTCCGCAGCTGGTTGATGATTATTACGTGGTTTTGGGGCAAAAAGAGGGGAATAAGTACCGTAAGGGAGATCTGAAGACGCCAAGTGGGGTGTATTTTGTGACTGGTCACATCAGTGACGATAAATTGCCGATACAATATGGGACAGGGGCTTTTCCGGTTAACTATCCCAATGCTTTTGATCGGCATCTGGCAAAAACAGGCTACGGTATCTGGCTGCATGGCACAGACAAAACGCTTTACAGTCGCCCGCCCCGCGATACAGAAGGTTGTGTTGCCCTGACCAACAGTGAGCTTTTACGCATTGGACGTTATATTGAACCGGGGGTGACACCGGTTGTTATCAGTGGTCGGGTAGAATGGATCAGCGGTCGGCAGTGGCTGGACAGAAATATTGAGCTGCAATCAATGCTTGAGAGTTGGCGAAGCAGTTGGGAAAAGGTTGATCTTGCCAGTTATCTTGAAAACTATGCACCAGACTTCTGGAGTGGCCGTTATGATCTGACCCGCTGGAAAGAGTATAAAACCCGGGTTTTGCGCTGGAAAACACATCAGAGTATTGCCCTGCGAGGGATCTCTCTGTTCGGCTATCCCCGTCAGGGTAGTGAGGGCCGTAAGATGGTGGTTGCGACCTTTACGCAGCAGTATCGGTCAAACAATTATAATGGTGACATGCAAAAGCAACTTTATCTGGTCAAGGATGACAGCCGCTGGAAGATTCTGTACGAAGGACACTGATAAATCAGGTAGGTGGTAATGAGGGTTGCTTGTTTTCTCTGTTGGAGAGAGAAGAATTCTCTCGTTTCCAGGCGACGACGCAATTCCGGCCTTGATGTTTGGCCTGGTACAAAGCCTCATCGGCAAGATTTACTAACTCATAAATATCGGTACTGTCGGTCGGGTAGCTGGCAACTCCGATCGAGATAGTCAGTTTTTTCTGGGGCTGACTCGCCTCCATTCCTGCAAAATATTCATTCTCGATACACCGACATAGCTTGTTTGCGACTGCCAGACTGCCCTCGCGGTTCGCTTTCGGAAGTAAAAGAACGAATTCTTCGCCATCAAAACGCGCGACCAGATCAATTCCCCGAGTATTTTGCAGCAGCAGTGCGGCAACCTTTTTCAGGACAATATCTCCTTTAAGGTGACCGTGGATATCGTTATAAGCCTTGAAGTTGTCAATGTCGATCATTAACAGGCTGAAATTGTCCTGATAGCGTCGTGCTTGAGTCCATTCGCGTTGCAGAAAATCCTGGAACTGACGACGGTTGGCCAGTCCTGTCAAATCATCGGTTGCCGACAGGGCGCGGGTTTTTTCATAAAGTCGCGAGTTTTCGATGGAGATAGCGGCCTGATCGGCGATTGCCTGAGCCATCTGTTGGGCAATGGGGCTGAATGCGTCTGGTTGCTGATGATGAATGTTCAGTACGCCGATCAGTTGGCCCTGCAGGACCATCGGCATCGAGAGTAAGCTGCCAGAGGAAACCCAGCGTCCCTTGTAACTGAGGTTACGGTCATCGGTACTTAAGTCGGGGCTGTAAATAGGTTGCATGGACGCTGCAACCATCCCGCTGATCCCTTCGCCCAGTTTAAAAGAAAGTCCCTTGACCGTTGTGGCATCGAGGCCTGTTGTTTTGATGACTTCAAGAGATTCATCGCCTGCCTGGTAAAGCAACAGGACGATGCGGTCACAATGAAGAGATTCGCGAAATACACTGAATATTTTTTCGAACAGTAAGTTCTGGTCGAGGGCAGCCGTCAAACTGCGTGAAACCTGAAAAAGAGCCGTAAGCTCTTCGTATTGCTCCTTAAGCAGGATATTGGCTTTTTCGATCTCCAGATTTTTCTTTTTGAGATGATTGTTGTACTTGAGTGTCTCTTGAGTCAGAACCGCATTTTTTTCATTTTCAAGCCGTTTTTCGATAAGGGTTTCCAGCTGATCCAGCATAAGGTTGAAACTGTTTCCCAACTCATTGAGACAGTTTCCGTCAGTCAACTCGGTGCGGCTGGACAGGTTTCCCCGTGAAACCTGGTGGATGGTTTCAAGCAGGTTCTTAAGGGGTGTCAGGGCATGTTTGAGCCGGTGATAGTAGATGAACGCCCCCAGGGCAAGGGCCAGGATGACAGTCATCAGCAGGCGCCAGCTGTGCGTTAACAGAAGACCATTGAGATTGTCTAGAGAATGACTGGTGGCCAGGTAAAGAATGCCGTCACTGCCCAAAGGGAGTGGAACATACAGGCTGCGGTAGTCAACATCCTCAATTTTTGATGTATATAGATGGTTGCTTTTGCTGATGCGAGCCAGCTGATCTTCAGAAAGTTGCAGGTCGGGATTTCCCTTGTCACTGCTGCTGGCCATCAGGCGGCCTTCTTCGGAGTAGAGGGAAAAGTCGCACAAATAGCGTTCGGCAAGAAGTTTTAAGAGCCTTCTATTGATGGGAAACTGCATCAGAAGCGCATTGCGTGGTGGTTTTGCGGGGGCTGCCAGAGTGAGATAGTAGAGATCTGTACGTTTGTCATAGGTAATGTAACGCAGTCCGGTTTTGCTTTGAACTACGGTTTCACTCAATGCCCGTAATGGCTCACTCAGTTTACTGCGTGAATCATAGAGATGGAGGTCCAGAAGGGGTTGATAGGCCCGTGCTTCAGCTTCCAGTTCTGTTGTCGGAATAGAAGCCGGTTTCAAACTGAGCAGAACCAGCAAGTCGGCCAGCAGCATTTCGCGATTTTTCAGATCACGGTAGACCATTTTCTGGGCATGGTCGAGCTGATGATCTATGGAGGCACTCAGGCTGTTGTAGAGCAAGAGAGAAGAACCGACGACTGAGGTGCCTGCCAGGACCAGCAACAGGATGACCAGGGGCCATAACAGTTGCCTGGTTAGTTGGAAAGTTTCAAATTTGGGAATGATGTGAGGAATGTCAGCTTTATCAGCCACCGAGTTCACCTTTGTGAATCATTTCGATAAAAACGGTTGCAATACGTGGATCAAACTGAGTACCGGTATGTTGTTCCAGTTCCTTGAGGGCAACATCTTCCGGCAGAGCCTTGCGGTAGGGCCGGTCCGAGGTCATCGCATCGTAGCTGTCCGCCACGGCAAGTATTCGTGCTTCGAGGAGAAGTTTGTCTCCTGAGAGTCCTAAAGGATAGCCCTGGCCATCAAAACGCTCATGATGTTGGCCGATAATTTCCCGAATACGGACCATGAACTGGATTGGCTCCAGAATCCTCATGCCGATTATCGGGTGTTGGTGTAGGCGGTCTATGTCATTTAGAGACAATACATCCACCTTGTGCAGAAGAGAATCATCGATGCCGATCTTGCCGATATCATGCAGAATCGCCGCCTGCTCCAGGTCTTTGGTTGCCGACTCAGGCAAGTCCAGGCGACGGGCCAGGGCGAGAGAATAACGTGTGACACGTTCTGAATGACCTCGGGTGTAGGGATCGCTTGCTTCAATGGCTGAAACCAGCGCATGTACGGTACTTAAGTAGGTGCTCTGTTGCTCTTCGTAAAGCCGGGCATTTTTGATGGCTACGCTCGCCTGGGCAGCGATGGTTGAGAGCATTTCCAGATCTTCATCATTGAAGGTGGCTCCATCAGGGCGGTTGGCGATTGTCAGGGTCCCGAAAATTTCATCCTGAACGAACAGGGGGGCACAAAGGATTGTTTCACGAGCAAAGCCCAGGCGACTCATCCGTGAAAACTCTCGGGTGTCCTCAATGTTGCGAATCAGGATCGGCTCACGATTTTCGATCACCCAGTCTGAAACACCACCACGGGCCAGATCAATCGTCATGGAGCGGTCAAATCCCGGGTTTTGCAAGCCGACGACATCTCCAATCCGTAAAGTTCGTCTGTTTTTGTCAAGCAGCAGAATATAGCCAATGCTCGCGTTAAGTGAGCTGGTTGCCTTATGCAGGAGCAGGTTGAAAAGCTGTCCCAGGTCCATCGTTGAGTTGACCGCCAAGCCCATTTTATACAGAGCCGATAAACGGTGAACCGCATTGGCCAGATTGGTGTTACGGTCTTCAAGGTCTCCGGCCAGATCGGCAATTTTGAAGTTGGCCTCTTCAACCTCTTCTATGCGTTCTTCCAGAGTTATGTTCAGATATTCGATTTCACGCAAACGGTCCTCAAGAGTAACATTCATGCTTTCAATCTTGGATTGATGAGAAAGTTTTTCCTTGTGGACTGCGGTTTCGCGTTCGTAAGAAACCGTTGAATCGATGAGTGACTGCAACCGTCTGACCATACTGTTGAATTTATTGGAAAGAGTCGACATCTCGCGCGAACTTGTGATGTCCGTAGCGGCCTTGTCAAATTCACCATTTTCAAGTCTGGTCATAGCCGCGACCATTTGCCGGATAGGGGAATCGACGTAGTAAAGAATGAAAAAGGTGATCGAAAAGATCATGATCCCGATGATGGTTGCCGATGAAATCAGGTTGGCTTCGCGACCCTTTCTTTGGACCGATTCGATACTGTCGAGAGAAAGGTGTACGTTGAGAATTCCCAGCACCTTGTTTTGCTTGCTGTGGCAACGATGACAATCTTCACCGTTGAAGATTGGCAGAGTTGATATAAACAGGTTTCCTTCTGAGGGCATAAACGAAAAGCCGTTGGGAGAGCGGCGATAGGACATGAGGTCGACCGCCGGGGCCAATGTTCCGATTTCCGATTCGTCAGCAGAAAGTAATATTTTGCCGTTAGGGTCGATAACACGGACGTTGGAAATGGTTGCCTCTTCAGCAATTTCCTTGAGGATGCTGCGAACGTCGTCATTTCTGCCCACCGACATAGAGGTGCGGATACTGTTGCGGATGGTGCTGGAAAGGAGGCGACTGTCATGAGCGGCAATTCTTTCAATCATGACAGACTGGGTTCTCAGGTTATGCCAGGTCCCCAGAAGAACGACAATAATTGTAATGCCGATTGTCAGGCCCAATATTTTGATCTTGAGGGAATTCATTTTAATGAACGATGTCCATTCCGTTGAAAAGCTGCATCTGACTCGTTAAAAGCCCGAATTCACAGTTTCCCCCCTCACATTGTGTCTTCCGGGTTGCACAGATTCCTTCGCAACAAACAGGTTTTCTGGAGGCACCGACCTTGTGCTCATGCCAAACATGTCGCACCATAGTTTTGAAGGTGGTGAATGACTGTGCAAATTATCTGCCAGCCTAGTTGGCTAATATACCATTTATAGTGATTCTTGAATATAGGAAAATCGGCCAAGACAACATGTTTGATTGCGTGGAAATTGGATTTGACTTTGCTTCCCAACTATGATTTTCTAAGTCGCTGGTTTGCCCAGCAAAAGGGTGTAGACAAGCGGATCTCATGCAGTTGACCGATTTTGATTATAGCCTCCCGGAGGAGTTGATTGCCCAACATCCGGCAAAGGTCAGGGGCGCTTCACGTTTGATGCGTCTTGAGCGGTACAGTCAGAAAATTACCTGCGGTTTGTTTTCTGGAATTGTTGATTTTTTTGCTGCAGGTGACCTGCTGGTTCTTAATGATACCCGGGTTCGCCCGGCGCGGTTATTAGGAAAGAAGGTCTCGGGCGGTCAGGTTGAACTTCTGCTGTTGAGACGATTGCCGGGCCAGGCTGAGGATTGGACCTGCCTGGGGCGCAGTTCACGCCCCCTGCGAACCGGAACAATCGTTGAATTCTCTTGCGGGTTGACCGCTGAAATTCTTCCCGGTGGTGAAGGGCAGCAAAAATCAGTTCGGTTTCATTGTGATACGGACTTTGAAGCGCTGGTCGAAGAGATTGGCCATTTACCTCTTCCGCCCTATATCAGGCGCGAAGACTGCGTGACTGACCGAGAACGCTATCAGACCGTTTTTGCCCGTAACACCGGGGCTGTTGCAGCTCCAACTGCCGGGCTGCATTTTACCGCGTCGGTTTTGCAGCAATTACGCGACAAAGGCGTCGAGATTGTTTCGTTGACTTTGCATGTTGGGATTGGCACGTTTCTACCGGTCAGAGTAGAGAATATTCGTGAGCACCGTATGCATGCCGAGATCTACGATGTTCCACAACAGACAGCCGATGCAGTTAATCTTGCCCGTCGGCAAGGTCGGCGTGTCATCGCCCTGGGAACAACCGCCGCCCGGACGCTTGAAACTGCAGTTGATGCAGAGGGGCAGCTACTGGCAGGTTGTGGTGAAAGTGAAATATTTATTTTTCCGGGGTATAAATTTCGGATCGTTGATGGTTTGGTGACAAATTTTCATTTGCCGAAATCAACGCTGTTGATGCTGGTCAGTGCATTGGCAGGGCGTGAATTTATTCTCAAGGCTTACCAGCGAGCCATTGCTGAGCGGTTTCGTTTTTTCAGCTATGGTGATTGTATGTTGATTGTTTAAGAGAGCGATACCGGTTTTGATGCCTTTTCGGTTTGATCTTTTACAAAAAGATGGTGCGGCCCGTTATGGACGCATCCAGACTTCTCGCGGTGCAATTGAAACCCCGGTGTTCATGCCAGTTGGTACGCAGGGAACAGTCAAGGGGATGCTGCCAGAGGCCCTCGATGAGATCGGGGCTCAGATTATTCTGGCCAATACCTACCATCTCTATTTGCGTCCTGGCCACAACCTGGTCAAACAGCTTGGCGGTCTGCATCGCTTTATGAATTGGTCAAAGCCTATTTTGACCGACAGTGGCGGATTCCAGGTTTTCAGTCTTGGTGATTTGTGTAAAACCGATGAAGAGGGGACGGTTTTTCAGTCACACCTGGATGGGAGCAGGCATCAGCTGACGCCAGAGCTTTCGATTGAGATTCAACAGGCGCTTGGATCCGATATTGTTATGGTGTTTGACGAATGTATCCCTTATCCTGCTGAACGTGACTATGTAAAAGCGTCAACTGATCGTTCTGCCCGTTGGGCCGCTCGTTGTCGCAAGGTGTTGCCCGCAGGGGGTGAAACGGCTCTGTTCGGGATCGTTCAGGGCGGGATGTACGAGGACCTACGGCAGGAGAGTGCTGAGCAGTTGATCGATATCGGGTTTGAAGGTTATGCACTCGGTGGTCTTTCGGTTGGTGAAAAAGCAGATCTGATGTATCAGATGATGGCTTATTCACTACCGTTACTGCCGGACGATAAGCCACGATATGTGATGGGTGTCGGAACCCCTGAGAATTTGATTGAAGGGGTAGCACGTGGTTGCGACATGTTTGATTGTGTGATGCCGACACGTAATGCCCGAAATGGTCTGCTGTTTACCAGTTTTGGCAAACTCAGTATCAAACAGGCCCGTTTTCGGGATGATTCTCAGCCGATCGACCCGGCTTGTAACTGCTATGTTTGCCGCAACTACAGTCGGGCGTATTTGCGACATTTATATCAAAGTAATGAGATCCTCTCTTCGGTTCTCAATACGCACCACAATCTGTACTACTATCAACAGCTGATGGCAGGAGCCCGCAGGGCAATTGCTGATGGCTGTTTTACTGCCTATCGTGACGAGTTCTACCGGGCACGACAGGCCTAGGTTGTTTTTTATGATCAATCATTATTCAACAAAAGGAGATTGAATCGATGGTATCAGAAGCATTTGCCATGGCGGGTAGTGGCTCACAAGGGGGACAGCAGGGCTACGAGGGACTGATCATGCTGGTCCTGATGTTTGCTATTTTTTATTTTCTGTTGATTCGTCCACAGCAAAAGCGGGCCAAGCAACATCGTGAACTGGTCAGTGCCTTAAAAGCAGGTGATCAGGTTGTAACTGCTGGAGGTATCTATGGCAAGGTTGCCGCGGTTGAAGATTCAACGGTTACCATTGAAGTTGCAACCGGCGTCAAAATTAAACTGAACCGCGTTTCGATCACTGAAGTAAAAGGCGACGCCTGAGGCGACGGACCTTATATCTTCAGAATGTTCGTCTGAAAGGAGTGGCGACAATTATGTCGAAGAGTATCAAGATTCGGGGTCTGGTCGTTCTGATCTGCTTGATTCTGGCCCTGTTCTCGCTGGCGCCAACCGTCATGCAGGATAGCTTGCCCGGTTGGTGGCAGAACGCGGTTGATCCAATTCATCGAGGGCTCGATCTTCAGGGTGGGATGCACCTGGTTCTGGGAGTCGATGTCGACAAGGCTGTTGAAAGCCGGGTCGATTCCCTGAGTGACCAGGTCGATGCCCTGTTGCGTGAAAAGGACATTGTGTTCAAGCGGATTGAGCGCCGTCAAGGTGGTCGGCTGGTTGTTATTGTGTATGATGCTGACGCCAGTGCCCAGGTCGATGCCCTGATGGCTGAGAACTTTCCCAGCCTGGAGGGAGAGACCCTGCCCGCGCGCGGTGGCTACATCGAAAAACATTATCAACTCAGTCAAAAAGAAGCCGAAAATATTGCGGATTACGCAGTACGTCAGGCGCTTGAAACCATGCGGAACCGGGTTGACGAGTTCGGGGTCAGTGAACCGACCCTGCAGCGTCAGTCAGACAACCGCATCCTGATCCAGTTGCCCGGGATCAAAGATCCGGAACGAGCGATTGCCCTGATCGGAAAGACCGCGCGGCTCGACTTCAAAATGGTTGCCGAGAATGTTGATATTGCTGAAGCCCAAAAGGGTAACCTGCCCGCCGGGACTCAGTTGCTCTATGAGCGCGATACCAACAAGCGTACCGGAGCCGTGACGGAAACACCGATTGTCGTCTATACCAAGACCTCGTTGACCGGGGATTTGCTGGAGGATGCCAATGTGCGAATCGATACCCGCTACAACGAACCTTATGTTTCGATTGATTTCAACCGTGTCGGAGCCAAACGCTTTGACCAGTTGACCGCTGCCAATATTGGCAAGCGGATGGCGATTGTGCTGGATGATACGGTTTATTCGGCTCCGGTTATCCGTGAACGTATCTCGGGTGGCAGCGCCCAGATCTCCGGCTCATTCACGTCACAGGAAGCGACAGATCTGGCGATTGTCCTGCGAGCCGGGTCATTGCCTGCACCGGTTAAAATCCTTGAAAACAGAACGGTTGGTCCCTCTTTGGGACATGACTCGATCAGCAAGGGGATCAAATCAATCATTGTCGGCAGTCTTCTGGTCGTTGCCGCGATGATTATTTACTACAACCTCTCTGGCCTGGTGGCCGTTTTTGCCCTGATCCTCAACGTGGTTTTTATCGGTGCGATGCTTTCTTTGTTCGGAGCGACTCTGACCTTGCCGGGTATTGCCGGAATCGTTTTGACCGTGGGGATGGCGGTTGATGCAAACGTGCTTATTTTCGAGCGGGTCAGAGAAGAGTTACGCCTGGGGAAAGCCCCCAAAGTCGCTCTTGATCTTGGTTATGGCAAAGCATTTATGACCATTATGGATGCCAACCTGACGACTTTGCTTGCCGCATTGGTCCTGTTTCAGTTCGGGACCGGACCGGTTAAAGGATTTGCCGTAACCTTGTCAATTGGTATTGTGGCTTCGCTTTTTACCGCGATTTTTGTTTCGCGAGTGATCTTCGACTTTTTCCTGAACCGCCGGCAAGTGCGGCGGCTGAGCATTTAAAAGGAGGTTCCGGAAATGCAGTTGATCAAATCGGATACCAATATCGACTTTGTCGGCAAGCGGAAAATTGCAATTATTGTTTCGCTGCTGTTGATTGCGGTTGGTATTGTTTCATTGATAAGCAAAGGTGGCCCTGATTACGGGATTGATTTCGCAGGTGGAACGCTGGTTCAGGTCCGTTTTACCGAACCAACCGGAGCGGCCGAGATCAAGGAGGCTCTCAAGGGGATGAATCTTGGCAGCCTGGTTGTCCAGCAGTTTGGTGATGACAAAAACGAGTTCATGATCCGGATGGAAAATACTTCGGCAAAACTCAAAGGGCTTGCTCAGAGCGTTCAGGAGCAGTTGGCGGCAACCTACGGTAGCGACAAGGTTGATGTCCGCCGGACAGAAATGGTCGGTCCTCAGGTTGGCAAGGATTTGCGCCTGAAAGGTTTGAAAGCAATCCTTTATGCGATGTTGGGAATTCTGGCTTATATTTCCTGGCGGTTCGAATTTCGTTTTGCCGTGGGAGCCATCATTGCCCTGATCCATGATGTCGTGATTACCCTGGGGGCATTCAGTCTCTTTGGTAAAGAAATTGATTTGCCGATTATTGCAGCATTTTTGGCGATTATCGGTTACTCGTTGAATGACACCATTATCGTCTATGACCGGATTCGTGAGAATCTTGGTCGTCACAACAAGGAAGGTTTTTCCTTTATTGTCAATCGCAGCATCAATGACACCTTGTCACGAACCCTGTTGACTTCAGGGACGACCATGTTGGTTATTCTGGCTCTTTTTGTTCTGGGGGGAGGCGTTATTCACAATTTTGCCTTTGCCATGCTGATCGGTGTTCTGGTTGGTACCTATTCATCGGTTTTCGTTGCCAGCCCAATTCTGATATTCTGGGAGCAGCGCCAAGCCCGAAAGAGTTAACAGGCCTTCAAGGAGATCCGGATGAAAAAAGAAACGATTCTTTTTGCTGTTGTTGCATTGGTTGTTGGTGTTTTGGTCGGTGTTATCTTTACCAATGCACGTAAAGATGACCGTTCTGTTGCATCAGCGCCAGTCGCAGCGGCTCCGGCAGTCAATGCCAGCCAGCAGATTTCAATGCTGGAAGGGATTGTGGCAAAAGAACCGGGAAATCGTAATGCCTGGGTTCAGTTGGGAAATGCCTATTTCGATTCGAATCAGCCGATGAAATCGATTGATGCGTACGACAAGGCTCTGGCAATCAAGGGGGATGATCCCAACGTCCTGACTGATCAGGGAGTCATGTTTCGCAAGGTTGGCTGGTTTGACAAGGCCGTAACCAATTTTGAGCAAGCAGCCAAGGTCGACCCGACTCATATTCAGAGTCTGTTTAATCTGGGGATCGTTTATCGTTACGATCTTCAGGATTTCAAACGGGCCAAAGAGGTCTGGGAGCGTTACCTGACACTTAATCCTTCTGGGAACGGTTCTGATCAGGTTCGCGCAGAACTGGATTTCATAAAAAACCATCCGACCTCTGGTGGTAACTGATTGTTCCCTGTGAACGGCCAGCCCGAACAACGGGCTGGCCGTTCTTGCTTCCGTCGTCATTTCACTTTTGGATCCCATTGGACATGCTGCGTTTATTCTGTTATCTGATGTTGCTGCTTGGCCCTGTTTCCTGTCTTTACAGAGGGCAGCCGACAGGGCAGGTCCTCAAAGGTCATATTTATTGGCAGGGAGAAGTTCGTCTAAGTGGTGATCTTATTCTTGCCAAATCAGCGGAGCTGACAATTGCTCCCGGCACCCGAATTCTTTTTGACCCGCCGGCTCCTGGAGAAGACCTTTATCAGGAACATCCCTACTTTACTGGCAGTGAACTGATTGTCCGGGGTCGGTTGAACGCGCGTGGTACCAAGGAAAACCCAATTATTTTCATGGCGGGTGATCCCGCAGGTAATGCCGGAAGTTGGGGAGGGGTTAATATTGAGGATTCTCCAGGGGCATTTTTTAAATATTGTCGGTTTAAACAGGCCGACAGTGCTATCCATGCCCGAAATTCGCGGGTCAGTATTGAATATTCTACTTTTAAAAATAATCATGTCGGAGTGCGTTTTCACGATACCAGACTGCGGGTTGAAAACAATCTTTTTGAAAACAATGGAACTGCGATCCGATTCCATTTTGGTGCTCCGGTTATCAGAAACAATCTGATTCAATCTAACGGCAAGGGGTTATTTATTTCTGCCGAACCCCGCGATTATCGAATCGAGGGCAACAGCTTTATCGAAAACCGTCCCTATCAGGTCAGTCTGGGGGAAGGGCTTCGAAAACCGGTTGATCTGCGAAATAACTACTGGAGCGATTCTGCCGGTTCGGATCTGGAAGAATTCTTCTTTGATGGCCGGGTTGACGACTGGCTTGGTCGGGTTGTTTATCGTCCCGTTCTTGAACGTCCTGGCGGAAACCACAAGGAAGCCCGATGACAACAGAGAAAAAGCGCTGGGTCGCTCGCATTTCTGAACAGAAAAAAATAACAGAATTGATGACAGAATTGGACATCATGCCATTGACGGCAAAGGTTCTCGTCAATCGAGGGATATCTTCTGCCGAAGTGGCGCGAGACTTTCTTCATGCCAGATTAAGTTCACTTCCAGATCCTGATCTTTTGCCTGAGATGGAAATTGCCGTTTCCAGACTTGAACAGGCTTTGTATCGGCATGAACGTATCGCGGTTCATGGTGATTACGATGTTGATGGCATTACCGGAACCGCTTTGCTTGTCGAAACACTGCGCAATTTTGGGGCTGATGTGGAGTACCACATCCCATTGCGGACCCGGGATGGTTATGGTTTGTCGGGTGAAGCGATCAATCGGGCTGCCCGGTCAGGCTGTTCTCTCATTGTTTCGGTCGATTGTGGTGTGTCAGCTCTGGCCGAGGCTGATCTGGTGAATGAGCTCGGTCTTGACCTGATTATTACCGATCATCATCAGCCTCCCGCGCAACTGCCCACCTGTTCAGCTTTGGTTAATCCTCATCTGCCCGCCAATCGATTTCCCTGGCCGGATCTGGCCGGAGTGGGTGTTGCGTTCTTTTTACTTCTGAGTCTGCGGCGACGTTTACGTGAAAATGGCTGGTTTAAGGACCGTTCTGAACCCGATTTACGTCAGAGTCTTGATCTGGTCGCACTGGGAACCATTGCTGATATGGTTCCGCTGACAGGGGTAAACCGTATTCTGGTGCGCTATGGACTTCAAGGGCTGGATTCGGCATATCGGCCCGGAGTGAAAGCATTGAAACAGGTGGCCGATGTGAAAAAAGTTACCTGTGGCAGTGTCGGGTTTCGTCTTGCACCACGCTTGAATGCTGCTGGACGTCTGGAGGATGCGGCGCTGGGTGTCCAGCTGTTGCTTGATGAAGGCCCTCTGGCAATGCCTGATCTGGCTCGGCATCTTGATCGCTGCAACCTTGAACGTCAGCAGCTCGAGGCGCAGACCCTGCAACAGGCAATTGCCCAGGTTGAAGAAGGGCAGGGGGGAGATTTCAGCCTGGTCCTGGCTGCCGAGGGTTGGCATCCGGGCGTGATTGGCATTGTTGCCAGTCGTTTGGTTGAGCGGTATTATCGTCCAACAATTCTGATCGCACTTGCCGATGGTGTTGGCAAAGGATCTGCTCGTTCAATTCATGGTTTTCATCTTTTTGCGGCTTTAGGACGCGCCGCAGATACCCTTAGCAGTTATGGTGGTCATGCCGCTGCGGCAGGGCTCTCTTTACCTGCAGAAGATGTTGCTGAATTTCGTCGCGACTTTGAACGAGTCGCAGCGGAACAATTACAGGCCGAAGATCTGCTGCCGCGTTTGGAACATGACGGAGAGGTGACGTTGAGCGAGCTTGAGAAAACGGCAGTTGTCCAACTTGGCGACCTGGCCCCTTTCGGGATAGGAAATCCTCAACCTGCTTTTGTCTGTCGTGATCTTGATGTTTTATCGGCCAAAATCGTAGGGGAAAAACATCTTCGTTTCAGTGTCGCAGCACAGGGTGATCGTATCGATTGCATTGCGTTTGGTCAGGCAGAGCGCCTGGCACAACTGCAGGGCCCGATTGATCTGCTGGGCAAGCCGGAAATAAACAGTTTCAGGGGAAATGATTCGGTGCAGTTGCAGGTGGTGGATTTTAAAGCGAGTTGTGTCTGATTTCGGGGGCTTGGGGCTGTCAGATTAGATGATCGTGTCCACCCGGCTGCCGCGAAGGTTGGGGAGTTCAGGAGTCATTTGCTGGTATTTAGCCGCCGCATAGCGAATATTGCGAATATTGAGCGATTCAGGCCCTGGCTGAAAATCACCCGTTGCCAAAATTGCCGAAGTGGAGTTGGCTGAATACAGCGAGGGGGCCGGATCGTAGAGAGGACGCCATTCTGCCTCAATAACCTGTTCCTGACGTGGCTCGACCCTTTGCTCTCTGAGCGGTTGCAATCGGGTATATGTCTGGGGCAGCAGGCCTGTTACAGAGGTCACGATGATCCCTTAAGTCAGGTCAGAAGCAGAAACGACAAATACATTTACCGGGCAGATAAACGTATATTTATTAAATATAGCCCGTAAATTCGTCCGTGCAAGCGGTATTGAAAGAGCGCATAATTATGCTTATTTATGCGCTCTTTAGTATCATGTCATGATGTTTTTTATTATGCAAGTCCTATTTCTTTGGCCAGAGCCTGCCAGGCCGTCAGACTGCGTTCTATCATTTCGTCATCGACACAATAGGCAATACGGAAATAACCGGGGGCTCCAAAGCCGGAACCGGGAACCAGCAGAATTAAATGTTTTTGTGCCAGGCTGATAAATTCCATCTCATCTGCCAGAGGAGATTGGGGGAAGAGGTAGAATCCGCCACCGGGCTTGACCATCTTGAACCCGAGAGAACTCAGGTATTCGTAAAGGCGGTCACGTTTTTTACGGTATTTACCGATGTCGACACTACAGCGTTGCAGGTTGGTGACCAGGCGTTGCATCAATGCAGGGGCATTGACAAAACCCAGGACCCGATTGCAAAAAATCGCACCTTGCATGAACAGATCGACCTGCGGCATGGCGGGGTTGGCAGCCAGGTATCCAATCCGTTCACCAGGCAGTGCCAGGTCTTTGGAATGAGAGGTGACGATAATCGAATTTTCTATCCAGTCGAAAATATTGGGGACCTGTTGCTCGAAGCTGATTCGGGCATAGGGTTCGTCCGAGATAACGGTCAGTGGCCGACCAAATTGTTTCTGCTTGCGTTTTAGTAATTCACCAAGTTTTTCGAGTGTCTCAGCGGGATAGATAACACCCGTCGGATTATTGGGTGAGTTGATAATAAGTGCCCGGGTTTTTTCGTTGATTGCCGCTTCGATTGCATCCAGATTTGGCTGGAAATCATCCTTCGTTGGCACCACCACCGGAACTCCGCCCTGATTGTCGATATAAAATTTGTATTCGACAAAAAACGGGGTAAGGATAATGACTTCATCGCCGGGATTGAGAATTGTTTTCAAACAGACATTCAAGGCAGCTCCCGCCCCGCAGGACATCACGATATGTTCGGCAGTGACCGACCGGGTGCATTTCTCAGTGATCATTTCAGCTACTGCGCTGCGGGTTTCTTCGTAACCGGCATTGTTCATATAGCGGTGCATGCCCGCAACGGGATTATCTGCCAGGCGTTTTAACTCCTGCTTTAGTTCGGCAGGTGGTTCCATCGTCGGATTGCCGAGGGTGAAATCGAAGACCTTGTCATCACCATATTGCTGACGAAGGGTTGCTCCTTCTTCAAACATCCGGCGAATCCATGATGATTTTTCAATACAGTCGTTGATTTTGGCAGCGATGATCGACATCGGAACTCCTTGTTCACGGTTGGAAAGAGTCACACAGGTTTATTTATCTCGCGGCAGTCTAACGGTCGACAGACTTGTGGTCAAGGCTCGATTGAGCTGAGCCGATTACTGTTATCGAGGCGGGCAGAACTGATGGCGCAAGTTGCATTTTGACCTTGGATGAGCTACATTTCCTGACCCGCAAATCTGCTGTTTTTTCAACGTGAATTCGTCAATTGATCCATCATGGGATCAAGCTTATCTGGCGGTTCAGTGGCTGACAGGGAGACGAGATGTCGAGTCCAGATCTGAACAAACTCCGGACAATAATTGACCAGATCGATGATCAGATTCTTGGTCTGCTCAATGATCGTGCCCAGGTGGTGCTTGAAGTCGGCAAGGCCAAGGCCGGTGCCAGTCGCGAGTTTTATGTGCCCAGCCGGGAGCGGGCGATCTTTGAGCGGTTGCAGTCACAAAATCCGGGACCTTTTCCCAATGATTCCGTATGCCGGGTTTTTCGCGAAATTATCAGTGCATCGCTGTCTCTGGAACTGCCGATGAAGGTTGCTTTCTTGGGGCCTCAATCGACCTTTACACACGTTGCAGCGATGGAACAATTTGGTTTGTCGGCGCAACTGGTCCCGCAAAAAAGTATCCCGGCAGTTTTTGAAGAGGTGGAGCGTGGTCGTGCGCACTACGGAGTTGTTCCGGTCGAAAACTCGACTGAAGGTGTCGTCAATCACACTCTTGATATGTTCATTGGTTCTGATTTGCAGGTTATCGCCGAGATCCTTCTCGAAATATCTCATGACCTGTTGTCACAAAGTGGTCAGTTGGAGCAGGTTTGCAAGGTCGTTTCTCATCCCCAGGCATTGGCCCAATGTCGTCGCTGGCTGGAAGAAAATTTGCGTGATACCCCTCAGGTGGATTTGGCCAGCACCGCTGCTGCCGCGCAGATGGCGGCGGAGGATGCATCTGTGGCTGCAGTGGCCAGTCATGCAGCGGCCCGGCAGTATGGTTTACAGGTTGTCAAGGCCAGAATCGAGGACAACCCGAACAATTTCACCCGTTTTCTGGTGATAGGCCGTCAGACCCCTGAACCGAGCGGACGGGACAAAACCTCAATCATGTTCAGTGTTCGGGACGAGCCAGGAATCCTTTATCGTATGCTTGAGCCTTTCAGTAAGCGCGATATCAACCTGGTGAAGATCGAAAGTCGCCCGATGAAACAGAAGGCCTGGGAATATATCTTTTTTCTCGATCTTGTCGGCCATGTCGATAACGATCAAATTACGGCTGCAATTGAAGAGCTGCGTGGTTATTGTCACTTTTTAAAGATACTCGGTTCTTATCCGTTGGCCCAGGCAGGAGAAAAGGAATGAGCTCTTTTCCCATCAGACGGATGACGGTTATTGGTGTCGGATTGATTGGAGGCTCTCTGGCTCTGGCTCTCAAAGAGGCCGGTTTTGTCGGCGAGGTTGTTGGTTGTGGCCGCGGCAAACCCAATCTCGAAAAGGCTCTGGCTCTGGGAATCATCGATTCTTATGAACGTGATCCCCAAAAGGCGGTCGCTGACTCGGATCTGGTTTTTCTGGCGACTCCGGTTTTGACTCTTGCTGATCTTGTTGCCCGGATTGCTCCTGCGCTCAAGCCGGGCGCAATAGTGACTGACGGGGGCAGTGTCAAAGGAGAACTGGTACGAACGATCAGTCCGCTGGTTCCTGAAGGGGTCCATTTTGTTGCGGGCCATCCGATTGCCGGAACCGAAAAGAGTGGTGCCGAGGCGGCATTTTCCAGTCTTTATCAGGGGAAACGCTGCATCCTGACGCCAGAGAGTACCACCGACGTGCAAGCCCTGGCGCAGGTTACGGCCATGTGGCAGGCCGCAGGAAGTGAGGTCGTTTGTATGTCGGTTGAAAAACATGACCGAATACTGGCGGCGATCAGCCATTTGCCTCACATGGTGGCTTATTCTCTGGTGAATGCGGTCGGGTCATATGATCATTATGAAGAAAATATTCTGGAGTATTCAGCGGGGGGATTTCGTGATTTTACCAGAATTGCTTCGTCAGATCCGATGATGTGGCGCGATATTGCCCTGACCAATCGGGAAGCATTGCTTGAAATGATGGAGCAGTTCGAATCCTTTTTTTCCGAATTGAAAGAAGATGTTCGCAATGGTGATATGGAACGACTTTTTGAATTCTTCCATCGTTCCAAAGAACTGCGTGACGCAATTTTGTAACCTGACGGTCAGGGAAAAGCGCTTGAATAATTGACAGAAAGACAATTTAAGACAATGCATCAGTCAGAAACCAGAACACTGAAACCGAGCCAGGGGCTAAAAGGCGAAATACTTGTGCCTGGCGATAAATCCATATCCCACCGGGCGATTATGTTTTCTTCTCTTGCCGAAGGGACCAGTCGGGTTCGTGGTCTCCTGCGGGGAGAGGACTGCCTGGCAACACTGGCGGCTTTTCAACAGATGGGAGTTCGCGTCGAGGACAAGGGGCATGAGTTATTGATACATGGCCGTGGCCTTCATGGTTTACAGGAACCGGAAGATGTCGTCGATTGTGGTAATTCGGGAACCACCATGCGGTTGATGAGTGGAATTCTCGCAGCCCAACCTTTTTTTTCTGTTCTCAGTGGCGACAAATATCTGCGCCGTCGTCCGATGGCCCGTATCATCAAGCCCTTGACGAGCATGGGGGCAAATATTTCCGGCCGGCAACAGAATACCAAGGCTCCTTTGGCTATCCAGGGAGGTCAATTGCGAGCCGGTGAATATCACTCGCCGGTTGCCAGCGCCCAGGTCAAATCGGCGGTTCTGCTGGCGGGAATGCAGGTCGAAGGTGAGACCCGGATTTTCGAGCCCCACCTGTCGCGTGATCACAGTGAGCGGATGTTGCGTTATTTCGGGGTCGCTGTTCAGCAGTTGCCGGGCGGTGCCCAGGTAACGGGACCGGTCAACTTGCAGGGCAGAGAGGTTGAAGTCCCGGGTGATATTTCTTCGGCGGCCTTTTTTCTGGTGGCAGCGTTGATTACCCCTGGTTCAGAACTGTTGTTGAAAAATGTGGGGGTCAACCCGACCCGGAGTGGAATTATTGATATTTTGCGGCAGATGGGGGGACATATCGATCTGTTGAACCAACGTGAGTTGTCGGGTGAGCCTGTTGCGGATCTGCTGGTTCGTCACAGTCTGCTGCGTGGCATCAAAATTGGTGGGGAGCTTGTCCCTCGAGCAATTGACGAATTTCCTGTGGTGTGTGTCGCGGCCGTTTTTGCCGAAGGAGAAACCCTGATCCGTGATGCCAGAGAATTGCGGGTCAAGGAAACAGACCGGATAGCTGCTGTTTGTGAAACTCTCGGGAAGATTGGTGGCCAGGTTGAGGCCCTTGATGATGGCATTCGCATTACCGGGACGGGTCACTTGCAGGGCGGACGCGTCAACTCTTTCGGTGATCATCGTATTGCCATGAGCATGGCGATTGCCAGCCTGGCGGCAGAAAACGATGTCACGATTGAAGATACCGCCTGCACAGAGACCTCTTTCCCCGGGTTCTGGGAGTTGCTTGAGCAGCTTGGTCACTGAAGCAGTTTTTACTCCAACCTATTAAGGATATTTTCTTGTCAAAATCACTTATTATCGCCATTGACGGTCCTTCCGGCGCGGGGAAAAGTACATTGAGCAAAGCCCTTGCGACCTCCCTGGGTTATACCCATATCGATACCGGGGCCATGTATCGTTCGGTGGCTCTGCTTGCAACTCGTCAGCAGATCCCCCTGGATGATGCCGTTGCCTTGCGCCAGCTTTGCCAGCAGATGAAACTCGAATTTCGACCTAGTGGAAGTGAAGAAGGGGTCTTTGTCAATGGGGAAGATGTTTCAATGGCTATCCGTGCTCCCGAAGTCAGCTTGCTGACTTCACAGGTCGCGGCCTGTTCGACCGTTCGGGAAGAACTGGTTCGAATGCAGCAACAATTAGGAGAAAAGGGCGGGGTCGTTCTTGAAGGCCGTGACATAGGTACGGTGGTTTTTCCGCAGGCCGAGGTTAAATTCTTTCTGTCGGCTTCGGTTGAAGAACGTGGTCGTCGTCGTTTCGAAGAATTACGTGCCAAAGGCGTTGACGTTGACCTGCAACAGACAATAGCCGAGGTACGGGCTCGTGATGAGGCCGACAGCAACCGTGAACATGCGCCCTTGCGGCGCGCAGCGGATGCCATAGATATCGATTCAACCTCGTTGCAGATTGATGAGGTTAAGGATTTGATGCTCAAGGTGGTCCGCGCTAAACTGGCCGGTGAGTGAGGGGCAGAGGATAAAGGAGCTTTTAGGTACAATGGAAATTCTGCTCGCAAAAAGCGCCGGATTCTGTTTCGGTGTCAAACGTGCTACCCAGATGGCTTTTGATGCTGCGGACGAACATCAATCACTTCAATCTCTTGGTCCTTTGATCCATTCGCCGCAGATGGTCAAAAAACTTGAAGAGCGTGGTATCCGTGTTTGTCAGCAGGTTGAGGACGCCGATGGTGAGGCCATTGTGGTGCGTTCGCATGGGGTTACCGCTGAAGAGCTCGCGGCTCTTAATAACTGTGGCAAAAAGATTGTTGATGCGACCTGTCCGTTTGTGACCAGGGCACAGGAATTTGCTGCCGAATTGAGCCGTGAAGGTTATCAGCTGGTTCTGGTTGGTGAAGCGCACCATCCTGAGGTTCAGGGGATTGTCTCCTATGCCAGCGGGCCTGTTGTTGTCGTTGCCAGTCCCGAAGAAGCACGGGCATTACCGAAAAGTCGCATGATTGGCATTATTGCCCAGACCACGCAGTCGATGGAAAACTTTCGGGCGATAGTTGGTGTTTGCCTTGAAAAAAGTCACAAACTGAAAATTTACAACACGATTTGTGATGCCACTTCGGTGCGCCAGGAAGAAGCGGTGAGTATTGCAAACAAGGTTGATCTGATGCTGGTGGTTGGTGGCTATAACAGCGCCAATACGACGCGCCTGGCAGATCTTTGTCGTGAACAGGGGACAGCAACCTACCATGTTGAGACGGCTGATGAGATCTCTGCGGCCTGGTTTCAGGGAGTCACACGGGTCGGGGTGACTGCCGGAGCCTCGACTCCGCAGTTTCTGATCGATGAAATTGTGACAAAAGTAGGCTGTTTTTAGCTCGCACTGAACGGCAAATCCCATTTGTCATTTTGGCAACCGAAGTGACTAACCTGCTGTAAAATATTGCTTTGTTTTTTCTTTTGGGCTGTGATACTGTGCGCGTCTCGCCAGAGCTCGCCGTCGCGAGGCGTCGGGAAATACGTAAGGGGGTTTTATCCCAATGGTTGAAGAAAAAGAAATGCTGGACGAAGAAATGGACGTAGAGTCCGAAGAAGAGAGTTTTGAGGCACTGCTCAATGAGTATGAGCAGGGTGGTCTTGAGCTCAAGCGCAACGATGTCGTAGAAGGAACAGTGGTTCAGGTTAATCCTGATTCTGTTGTTGTCGATGTCGGGTACAAGTCAGAAGGTGTCATCCCACTGCGTGAGTTTGCCGATGAAAATGGCGAAATCAATGTCAATGTTGGTGATGTCTATGATGTCCTGTTCGGTGGTGGTGAAAGTGACAGCGGCATGATCAATCTGTCGAAGGAAAAAGCTGATCGACAGAAGATCTGGAACTCTCTTGAAGAGGATGCAGTTGTCGAAGGCCGGATTGTCAACCGGATCAAGGGTGGCCTGTCGGTCGATATCGGCGTCAATGCTTTCCTGCCGGGTTCTCAGGTTGACCTTCGCCCGGTCCGTAATCTTGACAAGGTTATTGGTGAGACCTTTGAATTCAAGATTATCAAGCTGAACAAGCGTCGGGGAAACATCGTTCTTTCACGTCGTGTTCTGCTTGAAAAAGAACGTGAGAGCTTGCGTAGCGGTACTCTCGAAACTCTGGCCGAAGACCAGATTGTTGAAGGTATCGTCAAGAATCTCACCGACTATGGTGCATTTATCGACCTCGGCGGTATCGATGGTCTGTTGCACATCACCGATATGTCCTGGGGACGCGTCAAGCATCCTTCCGACATCATTTCGGTTGGTGATAAAATCAATGTTAAAGTCCTCAAGTTTGACCGTGAAAAAGAGCGGGTGTCTTTGGGACTCAAGCAGACAGCAAATGATCCCTGGCTTGATGTTCAATCCAAATATCCGGTTGAGACCAAGGTTACTGGCAAGGTTGTCAGCCTGACCGATTACGGTGCATTTATCGAGCTTGAAGAGGGTGTTGAAGGCCTGATTCATGTTTCGGAAATGAGTTGGACCAAGCGGATCAAGCATCCGAATAAAATTCTGAATATCGGTGACGATGTTGAGTCGGTTGTTCTGGCTCTGGACACTGAGAACCGTCGGATTTCTCTGGGCCTCAAGCAGGTCGAGCCAAACCCATGGGAAGTCATCGGTGAGAAGTTCCCGATCGGGACCATCATCGAGGGCCAGGTCAAGAACATCACTGACTTCGGTATCTTTGTCGGGGTTGATGAAGGAATCGACGGACTGGTTCATATTTCTGACCTGTCCTGGACCAAACGCATCAAACATCCTTCTGAAGCTTTCAAGAAGGGCGATGTTGTCAAGGCAGTGGTTCTGAATATCGACCGTGAGAACGAGCGTTTCTCGCTTGGTCTCAAGCAACTCAACAGTGATCCCTGGGAGACCGTTCCGGCCCGTTATGCTTCTGGAACGATCATCAAGGGTGCCGTGACTTCTGTCACTGATTTCGGTGTTTTCCTTGAACTGGAAGAGGGAATCGAGGGTCTGATTCACGTTTCCGAACTGAGCAAGGAAAAGATCGAGGATCCCAAGGATTTTGCCAAGATTGGTGATGTCCTTGAGGCCGCTGTTCTTCATGTTGATACTGTTGATCGCAAGATTGCCCTGTCGATCAAAAATATCGATGTTCAAAAAGAAAAAGCACAGGTTAACGAGTTCCTTGGTGCACAAAAGAGTGCAACATCTAACCTTGGTGACCTGTTGCAGGGTGTCAAGGGTCGTGACGACGATCAGGATGCCTGAAACAGCTGATTGAGGTGTATCGGGACCCTGCCTTCGCGGTGGGGTCCCTTTTTTTGGGGGAGTTGCGAATGAAAAAACGTCCGATATTATTGGCAACCCTGACAATCACCGGGATATTTCTGGTGTTTTTGTTGATTGCCGTTTTCCTTGGTCGGTCAGGTTCCCGCTCCGGGTTGGTCTCGGTGGGCGAGAAAATAGGTGTCATCGAAATCTATGGCCCGATCATGGCATCGGATACTCTGATTGACGATATCATCGACTTTCGTGACAACAATTCAGTCAAGGCTGTTATCTTGCGAATTGATTCACCGGGGGGGGCTGTCGGCCCTTCACAGGAGATTTATTCCGAGGTAATCAAGCTCCAGAAAAAGAAACCGGTCATTGTTTCGATGGGATCGGTAACGGCTTCTGGTGGCTATTATATTGCGGCACCGGCCAAACGGTTATTTGCCAACCCGGGGACGATAACCGGGAGCATCGGTGTCATTATGTCATTCCCGAACTATGAGGGATTGATGAAAAAAGTAGGCGTTTCTTCTGTGGTTGTTAAATCAGGCCGTTTCAAGGATATTGGTTCTCCGACGCGACCCTTCAGTGACGCTGAGAGAAAGCTGATGCAGTCTTTGATCGACGATGTTCACTCACAATTTGTCGAGGCGGTGAGTCTTGGTCGTGAAATGCCCGCCGAGAAGGTCATGAAAATTGCTGATGGACGTATTTTCAGTGGTCGTCAGGCGTTGGCAGCAGGCCTGGTTGATGAACTCGGTGGCTTTAGAGATGCGGTTGATTATACTTCGCGTCTGGTTGGTTTGGGTGATGATCCCGACTTGATATATCCAGAGGCGGAGAAACCTGATTTACTCGAAAGAATATTGAACAGTACCCTGGGAAGTATTGCCTTTGATGCCCGTCAGCGTTGGAAGGTGGGTCCACAATATTTGTGGACGGGCATGTAAATATTTAGAGATCGCTTGCAGATGCTGGAGGGTAAGATGACCAAGAGCGAATTAATTGAAAAATTGTCAATAGAACATGAATATCTCAACAAACGTGATGCTGAAAGCGTGGTCAATCTGATTTTTAATGGAATCGGTAATGCTTTGTCGCAAGGAGATCGGGTTGAGATTCGTGGTTTTGGATCTTTCTCCGTGCGAGAGCGTGGAGCTCGTGAGGCCCGAAATCCTAAAAGCGGTGAGCTTGTCAGTATTCCCAACCGCAAAACGCCTTTTTTCAAAACCGGAAAAGAGTTGCGGGAACGCGTTGACAGCTGATTGTTGTTCAGGTCTTTGATAAGAGAAAAGCCCCGGTCAGATGACCGGGGCTTTTCTCTTATCAAAGACAACTGGCACCTGCTGTGGCGCCAAAAACGTTGTGACGGCCTACTCATCACTCGGAACCTGTTGAGAAAAAACTGGCTGCGGGTGGCTTTCAACTGACACGGCCTGCGATTCAGCAGGGCGGGCACTGCCTGACAGCAGTTGCCAATTGTCTCACTCTGCTCCGGGATGCCGTAAGACAGCGCCAGGTCGACCTTGCACCTAAATTAGTCATCGAAGGCTCTTTCAGGCTTCCTGCAAAGAAGCAGGCTTGCTCACCAGAACCTCACGATTTGACGGGTTAACTGAACGTTGGTCAAGAAGCCGCCGTCACCGCGAACACCCCAGAGATTTCAAAGATCTTTCTGTTTGTGCTACTGATATTACCATCCTTCAGTTTGATGTCAAGAGAAAAATTAAATATTTTAAATGAAGCAATTGGAATATTCTGGACTTGATATGAAACAGATTTCTTACCAACGGGGCCAGAAGCAGCTTTTTCGGTTGCGGGTTGATTCTTCGGCGAGCGGGATGAGGCTTGACCAGTGGCTGTCCTCACAGATTCAGGACCTTTCACGGACCGAAGCTCGCAAGATTGTCGATATTGGTGGTGTGCATCTTGACGGGCGCAGGGCGCGAACCTGTTCCTTGACTGTTAAGGCCGGTTCTCGTGCAGAGTTGCATACTGATGGCTATTCTCTGGAACCTTTTCGTCTGTCTGACAAAGATATTCTGTTTCGTGATAAATACCTGCTGGTCCTTAACAAGCCAGCGGGTATCGATACACAACCCACACCTTCACGCTACAAGGGGACAGTCTATGAAGCCTTATTGTGGTTGTTGGGACAGGTACCCGGGCGAAAAAAGCCTGAACTCGGAATGGTGCAAAGGCTGGATCGCGGGACTTCGGGGGTGATGGTTTTTTCCATTCACCAAAAGGCACACTCCGGATTGAGCAAGATTTTTCTGGAGCATCAGGTCGAGAAGCGTTATCTTGCGTTGGTGCAAAATGCTCCAGACCCACCAAGTGCTGAAATCTGTTCGTTATTGGCCCGTTCACGAAAGTATAACCGGACTGTTTCAGTTGAACGTGGAGGAAAAAAGGCAGTGACCCGCTATCAAACCAGGGAGTCTGCGGAGGACGCAGCTCTTCTCGAAGTTAATCTCCTGACGGGGCGCTCCCACCAGATCCGGGCACATCTGTCAGAAGCAGGTTCGCCACTATTGGGTGATCCACTCTATGGTGGCCCGGTCAACTGGGCCGGCCTGACAGTTTCCCGACCGATGCTGCATGCGTTTTATCTTGAGTTTACGCATCCTGTCAGCGGAGAACGATTGACCTTCGATTTGCCTCTTCCGCAGGACATGCAACAACTTTCTGATCATCTTTTTCGATGATGAATCACTTCAGGAACAATCAACTATGCTGACCTATCCTCAATTTGATCCGGTTATCTTTCATCTTGGCCCATTGGCTGTCCGTTGGTATGGATTGATGTATCTGGGGGGATTCCTGTTTGCATCATTCTGGATTTCACGGATGAGTCGAGGCCGCGGACTGGATTTAAATAAGGACAGATTGTCTGATCTGCTTTTCTACGCGGTGCTGGGGGTCATTCTGGGTGGACGACTTGGTTATGTGGTTTTTTATAATGCACCTTATTTCTGGCAACATCCGCAAAAAATCTTTGCCGTATGGGAAGGCGGTATGAGTTTTCATGGTGGGTTGCTCGGAGTGATTCTGGCCTCCCTGTTGTTCTGCCGCAAATATCAGTATCCAATTCTGCCCATGGGCGATGTTATTGCTGCTGCGGCACCGGTAGGTCTTGGACTGGGGCGGATTGGTAATTTCATCAATGCAGAACTCTGGGGTCGAACGACAGATGTGCCCTGGGGGATGGTTTTTCCTTATGCAGGGGATTTGCCGCGTCATCCGAGTCAGCTGTATGAGTTTATGCTTGAGGGGGTGCTGCTGTTTTTGATTCTCTGGCAGCTTCACCGCCTCAGAACCCGAACGGGTGTTCCTTTTTTCAGTTTTTTTCTCGGCTACGGTTGTTTTCGTTTTCTGGTGGAATTTGTTCGCGAACCGGATGTTCAGCTGGGCTACTTGTGGGGTGGGGCAACTATGGGACAATTGTTGTCACTGCCGATGATTCTGTTTGGACTTATGGGCCTGTTGTGGGTACGGAAAAGAGCCGAAAATGAACAAGATTGAAGCCGTAATATTTGATTGTGATGGCGTTCTTTTTGACAGCCATCAAGCCAATCTGGCTTATTACAATCGGATTTTTTCAGAATTTGGTTTTCCTGTTATTGATGATCCCGATTCGGAAAGTGCCCATATCTGCCACACGGCCAGCAGTCCGGTTGTCCTGGCTCGTTTGATGAGCGAGTCTGTTGTCGCGGAAGCACTGACCTTTGCTCGTGAGCTTGATTACCGGGAATTTACTCCGCTGATGAAAGAGGCTGCCGACCTTAAACCGGCGCTGCAATGTCTGGCAAAGGAGATGCCTCTGGCTGTGGCAACAAATCGCGGTGTCAGCATGCAGGATGTTCTGGACCATTTTCAACTGGAGAGTTTTTTCAGGGTTGTTGTGACCAGTGGTCATGTGGCAAAACCCAAACCGGCACCGGACATGTTGTTTATGGCTGCAGAGCAGCTGGGTGGTATTGCGCCACAAAATTGTCTGTTTGTGGGTGATTCAGAACTTGATCAACAGGCTGCTGCCGCTGCCGGGATGGTTTTTATCGCTTTTGGTGAGGGTCTTGACGTGGCGCAAAAGGTCAATTCCCATCAGGAATTGACCGATCTGCTGTTGGGGCAAAGGGCACCCGGGTTGATCAGTGAAGTTTCTTGACCATTTCAAGTACGTTGCGTTTGTTGGATCGGTGGTAGTTAACCTGATCCATCAAACGATGGATGATGTGAATCCCTCGCCCGCACTCATCGGTATCCTGGATATCACTGGTTGTCAGTTCCGCCAGATCGAAGCCTTCCCCTTCATCAAAAACCTTGATCTTCAGGCTCGAATCCGAGGCTGAAATCTGAATCTGAATCTGCTTGGTCGGATCATTTTCATTGGCATGGCAAATGGCATTGGTGATCGCTTCGGTCAGCACCAGATTCAGGTGATAGGCCAACTCTTCCCGGTCGCCACTATAGCGACCGAGAGAGTGAACCAGATCCTCCCCGATGCGACCAATCAGACCCAGATATCGGGTTTGGTTGGGGATTATGATGTCGACTTCAACCTTGTCCTTCATTGTCGTTACAACCGCCTTTAGAAGCTTTCCTGGGCTTCTTCAACTGAAGCGAATATTTCGAAGACCCGATGCAGTCGGGTCAATTCGAACATCGAACGAACCTGAGGCTGTAAACCGCAGAGTTTCAGGCTTCCTTCGCGAGCGCTGGCATTTTTGAATCCTGAGACCAGGGCGCCAAGTCCGGACGAATCAACAAATCTGACCGCTGAAAGGTCGATGATCAAGTTGCACTTTCCTTCATCAAACAGCGCCAGCATCTGCTCTTTGAAGGTTCCGCTGTTGTGGGCATCCATGCGTTCTTCTTCAATTACGATCAGGACAATATCACCGATTTCTTCCGTTTTAAGTTGCATCTGTTCACTCCTTGTAGCGGTCATTGTAGGGACTCATAAGATTATACCTTATTTATCGATTCTGTTCTTTGTCTGCGGTTGAATCCTGCGGGTTCTGATGGATGACTTTCATGATAACCAAAGAAATATCATCATTAAAATGACGACTGCCGGTGAACAGCCGGATCTGTTCCAGAACTTGATCAATCAGATCTTTGGCAGAAAGATCCCGGTGCTCTTCCAATAATGCCTGAAGCCGTGATTCACCAAAGAAATTGCCATTGCCATCCTCGGCTTCGGTCACGCCGTCGGTATACAAAACCAGGATGTCACCTGTTGCCAGCCGGGTTTCTCGTTGTTCAAAATCGATGTCAGGTTTAATGCCGAGGATCATGCCATCGCCATCGATCATCTCACAGGATTTTGTTTGTTGCCGCCAGAGAACCGGGTTGTTATGTCCCGCATTGGCATAGAGTAAACGGCCTGATTCCGGATGGTATTGCAGGTAAAACATGGTAACAAAAAGTTCTGCCCGTGACAGGTCTTCACAGAAGAAGCGATTTAACTCATCAAGCATGGCGTAGGGTTGTTCAATTTGACGCATCGCCTGAATAAAGGTGCGGGTTTCGGCCATAATCAGGGCAGAACCGATGTTGTGTCCTGAGACATCAGCAATGACCAGATCAAGGGTTCCGTTCTGCCGACGGATAAAATCGTAGTAATCACCACCGACCTGATGGGCCGGGACACAAAGCCCCGCCAGATCGACATTGCTGAATTCGGGAATTCCTGATGGCAACAGACCCATCTGGATGGTTTTGGCAATTTGCAGATCACGCTCCTGCTCGCGGGCATTGAGGAGCTCAATCAACTGTTGGTGATTTCGCCAGGCAATGCCGACCTGTCGGGCCAGATTATTGAACAGGGCGACAAATTCATCTGTAAAAATACCTTTTGCCGTGCGTGAGAAGGCCGAGAGAACTCCGACGGGTTCACCTTCTACCACGATGGGAGCATGAGCGAAGGATTTAATTCGTTCTCGATGGATGATCTGAGAAGATTCGGGCTTGTCGAGGTATTCGGTGTCGTTGACCACTGAGGCCGTATTCGACAGAAAGGCTGCGCCGATATAGGTTTCCATATCGAGATTTCGTTCAGATTCACCAAAATGTTTGCTGGTCATTCCCATTTGAGCCTTGACGGCCAGGGTCATACTCTGCTCGTCAAGAAAGCGAATGACACACAGATCAAATTTGAATTGTTGCATCAGCAGCTTGAGTAGGCCGTTGAGGGTTTTGTCTAGATCACTGCTGCGTGATACGATTTTTGCCGCTTCATAGAGAACGCTCAGTTGTTCGCGACTGGCAGTGCGACTGAGAGTGACAGTGCCAAAAATATCGAAAACATCTTCCATTTCGCTGCCGCGGGTCGAAAGATAGTTGTCGATGATAATTTTTGCCGGAGCGGCCCCGACATAACCGGCCAGCGTTCTCTCGGTAAAGCTTTTGAGGGCCGGTATTTCGTGGTCGTCCAGGCTTCCTCTGCTGTTGATTTCGTGGTTTTTCAGATAGGAAGAGATGGCGGCGTTGGCCGGTTTTTCGCCGATAAACTTGGACATCAACTCGACAAATTCCATAATCGTTGGTGCCTTGCTGATTCGACGGCGCTGTTCCGGGACGAGGTGATCACCGTAAACATCAACAAAGTGTTGTGCCTGCTCCCGCTCTGTTGCATTTTGCTTGCAGAAAAAACTCAGGGATAAAAATGCACCAAGATTAAAAAACATAGTCCAGAACAGAGCGTTGGTCCAGATATCAAAACCGGTCAGGCCGAACAACTGAAGGGGGCGTAAAAGTTCAATACCGAAAGGGCCCAGATCCAGAATGCTGCTTTCCATCCAGCCGGACATGACGAATGATGGAATCAGCAAGGTGTAGAACCAGAGCAGAAAGCCGAGGCTCAGCCCGGCCATGGCGGCTTTTTTATTGGCACGTTTCCAATAGAGCCCACCCACAACCGCTGGTGCGAACTGGGCGGCGGCAATAAATGAAATCAGCCCCATATTGACCAGCGCATACGAGTCGCCGATGACGCGATAATAGAGGTATCCCAGAAAAACGACCCCAATAATGCCGAAACGTTTCAGGTTGATCAGAATGGCAGAAAAATCACGGATATCTACTTTCAGACGAAGAATCAACGGCATAGTCAGATGGTTGAGAATCATGGTCGAGAGTGTGACAGATGAGACCATCACCATTCCGGCAGAGGCCGAAAAACCTCCGATGAACACCAGTAACGCCAACCAGGGGTGTCCTGCGGCCAATGGCAGATTGATGACAAAATAATCTGCCTGCGAACTGTCTCCTCCATTGAGGAGCAGTCCACCCAACGCAATCGGGATGACGAACAGGTTGATCAGAAAAATATAGCCGGGGAAGCGCCACATGGCTTCCTTGATATGTTTTTCATCGGCATTTTCGATGACCATAATGTGAAACTGGCGGGGCAAAAACATGATCGCCATCATTGAGGCAAAGGTCAGAGTGAACCATTTTGTGTAGGGAATGGCAGCGGTATCCAGGCGAAAGAGACTGAGTCGTTCCGGAAATTGCTGGGCAAAACGATTGAAAATATCGCCAAAACCATCAAACAAACCAAAAGTAACGAACATCCCAACGGTAAAAAATGCCACCAGTTTGACAATTGATTCAAAGGCGACTGCAGCAACCAGACCTTCATGACGCTCTGAGGCATCAAGATGTCGTGCGCCAAATAATATGCCAAACAGGCTGAGAACCAGGGCCATCATGAAAGCGGTATCGACATAGGTGGGCAAGACCGGAAAAAGGTCCTGCAAGCCAACCTCGGCAACGGTTGTCGGACTGACCAGCAGGTCGAATGTTCGGGCGACTGCTTTGAGTTGCAAAGCGATATAGGGCATGATGCCCAAGACCGCAATCAGGGTCACCAGAGCACCAATCCAGGGAGATCTGTCGTAACGGCTGGAGATAAAGTCGGCAATACTGACAATATTTTGTTCTTTGCTGACCCGGACCATTTTGCGCAGCAGAAACCACCAGGTAAATGCGATCAGGGTCGGTCCGAGATAGATTGGCAGAAAATCGAGGCCACTGGTTGCCGCACGCCCAACGCTGCCATAGTAGGTCCAGGAGGTACAGTAGACAGCCAGGCTCAGTGAATAGATATAAGGATTGTTGATCAGGCTATGGCCAGCTTTACGCCGGGCGTCGGCGTAATAGGCCACCCCGAAAAGCATGGCAAAGTAGATGATTGAAATCACCGCAACAAGCAGAGGTGAAATCATGATTGCTCCTCATCGTCTGAGGTCTCGGTTTCTTCTTCCCGCTGAAGCCGGTTGACAAAGAGCAGGATGACGAAGATGGAGATCGGCCAGCCTACGAAAAAGTAAAACACCAGAATCGGGATGCCAAAAAGTGTGCGCCCGGTATTGAAAATTTGCAGGAAGGGGAAATTGAGCATGATGACCCCAAGAATCAGGCAGAGGATCCAAGCTTCACGTGTCGATGTTGTGTTGGTCTTTTTCATTCTGCTGCCCCGCCGGGTCAAAGACTCCTGAATCGAAAGTTTACATTATAATCATAAGGTTGGCCAGCCCTGGTCGGGAGAGGAACTGACCGGGGGATGAGGGTGTTGCTCTGCACCCTTGTGGTTGACAATAAATCAAGGGATAGAAAACAGCCCTGTAATGACAATGGTTTTATGACTATAATGTGTCTGATGCTTCAAACGTGTGGATCATCCTTTTTCTGATTTCAAGTGATGTGGGAGAATTTAGGTTGAAGGTTCGTCGTATTCTGGTTTTGGCTGTTGTGCTGCCCCTTCTGTTGCTGAGTGGTTGTGCCTCTCTGGCACCGCCACCTGTGAGTCCCCAGGACCAGGTTCGTCGGCCCTATATTTCGGAAATTGAACTTCCTGAAGCCAAGGCATATTTTGGCTATGCCAGGTTCCGGATGTTGATCATGGACAATCGCTGGGATGAAGCGATTTCAGCCCTGGAGCATGCGTTGGCGTTTGATCCCGAATCGGAGTGGTTGCAACTTACTCTGGCCAAGGCCTATCTGCATAATCAGCAGCTCGAAGAAGGCGGGCAGACCCTTGAGACATTGCTGCGACTCTTTCCTGATCAGACTGACGGATGGGAGCTTATGGGGGAACTGCGTTTCTTCCAGAAAAGATACCCTGAAGCGATCGCCGCCTATCGGACATTACTGAAAAAGACTCCAGCGGATGAAACTCTTCGCCTGCGATTGATCGCAGTCTACGATCAGCAGGGAGAGATTCAAAAAGCCATCGCCGAAACAAAGACTCTTTTAAAGCTGAATCCCGATTCCTTGCCCGGCCAGTTGACACTGGCCCGTTTACAACGGCGAAACCAGCAACCACAAGCAGCAACCAGAACCTATCGTGAACTGTTGTTGCGCCGTCCTGGTCAGGTGCAGACGATTCTTGAGCTTGGTCAGTTGCTGGAAAAGGAACAGCAGGTTGATGAGGCCATTGACCTGTACCGTGAAAGCTTGCGGGATAATCCTGAATTATTGGCAGTCTATAAACAGTTGGCGCGGATTCTGATTTTACAGGAACGTTATGATGAAGCGCTTGATCTTTTGCGCCAGGCTCACCAGCAGCGCCCGGAGGATATCCAGATATTAAACCGGATTGGTTTGCTGCAACTCAGCCTTGAAGACTATGCGGGGGGGGAGCAGAGCTTTCGTGAGGTGCTCAAACTTCAGCCTGACGATCCGCGTCACCTCTATTCGTTGAGTATGGCTCTGATTGGACAGCAGCGCCTGGATGATGCGTTGAAAATTCTGGAACAGATTCCTCAGGATTCAAAGGTTTACGCCGAGGCCGTTTTGCAGCTGGGGTACCTGTACCGTCAGCAGGGAGATGTCGAACGGGGCATCAGGGTTTTGCAGCAAGCATTGACGACCGGCAACCCCACCGTTAACGTCTATTATTATCTGTCGGCATTTCTTGGCGAGGTTGGTCGATTTGCTGAGGCCGGGCAGGTTGTACGTCAGGGCATTGAGGCCTATCCCCGGGATGTTAAATTGCATTATCAGCAGGGTGTTATTTTTGAACAATTGCAAGAACGGCAACAGGCATTGCAAGCCATGGAAGAGGTTCTTGCCATTGATCCCCAAAATGCGGATGCGCTTAACTTTATTGCCTACCACTACGCAGAGCTGGGAGAGAACCTCGAACAGGCCTTGAAGCTGGCGCAGCAGGCGTTGAAGCAAAAAAAATCCAGTTATATATACGATACTCTTGGCTGGATCTATTACCGTATGCATCGTTATGATGAGGCTCGAACCCATCTCGAAAAAGCCGTGGTTCTTGATCCTGATGATGCTTTGATTCAGGAGCATCTTGGCGATGTCTATCTTGCGTTGCAGCGCTGGAACGACGCTGAGCAGGTTTATCGTAAATCCCTTGAACTGGATCACGACTCAACGACTGCTCGTAACAAATTGCAGCGGCTACTGAAGGATCATCCCCGACAATGAGACGACACATTCTTGTATTTGGCCTGTTTTTTCTTCTGTTGGCCTGCGCCAGACCCAAACCTCCTTTGCCACCTGCACCTGTTGCGAACATTTTACTGGAGAAGCTGAAGGTTTCTGGCCGCAAATGGCAACAACTCGATGCTGCTGCCGAAGTTGGATTTCGGCGGGATGGCAAATATTTTTCGACTCGTCAGTTTTTGCTGGTTGAAAAACCACAACGGTTGCGGGTAGATGTCTTGACTTTTTTCGGTCAGCTGGCTTTTCAGCTGACGGTTAATCAGGATCAGTTGCAGGTTTTTCTGAATACCACTGTTCCGGGAAAGTTTTATCAGGGGCCTGCCCGGGATGATGTCCTGGCCCGTTTTACCCGTTTGCCTTTGCGTGCATCCGAGTTAATCCGTTTGCTGCTTTATGATCCCCCGCGACCAGAGTACCTCGAAACCCAGGTTACAACCGAGGGTGATCGTTATCGACTTCGGCTGATTAGCGGCGACCGGCAGCAACAGTTTTTTTTCGATGAACAACTTCGCTTAAGACGCGGTATCTATTTACAAGCGGGGCAGGAATTGTTGCTGGTCAACTATGATGATTTTGCCAAAGAAGATGGTTTTCCAAGACGGGCACGTATAGAAATCCCGCAGCAGAAGCTTTCAGTTGTGGTTTCTTTTTCAGAGGTCAAATTGAACCAACCGGCGGCAGATAAGCGATTTATCCTGACTCCGCCTGCAAATGCACTCCCCCTGAAGCTGCCCGAATTGCGACCTTCCGGAGAGTCCTCATGATGCGCCTGGTGATTCTGGTTCTGGTGGTATTGCTGGCGGCTTGTTCGCAGAGCGATCAATTACGCAGTCTGGAACAACCTGACGATAAAAAACCGGTTTTTGGAGATACCTTTATCGAAGGCTCAATCGGGGATGCTTCAACATTATTGCCGATCCTGGCCTCTGACAGTGCCTCCAGTACGATTAACGGTCTGGTTTACAGCGGCCTGGTCCGCTATAACGGTGATCTCAAAGTCGTTGGCGATCTGGCAGAATCCTGGGACATTTCAGAGGATAATCTGACGATTACCTTTCATCTGCGGAAAAATATTACCTGGCATGACGGGGTGCCAATGACTTCTGCGGATGTTCTTTTTACCTACCAGCTGTATGTCGACCCCGAAACACCGACGGCTTATGCAGAGTCTTATCGGCAGGTAAAAAAAGCAGAAGCACCGGATGACTATACCTTCAAGGTAACCTATGAACAGCCTTATGCTCCGGCCCTGATCAGCTGGAGTCTGTCGATCCTGCCAAAACATCTGCTAGAAGGGGTGAAAATCACAGAGAGTCGCCTGGCGAGACATCCTGTTGGAACCGGGCCCTATCGTTTTGTAGAATGGCTGGATGGTGAAAAGATTGTTCTGGAAGCCAATCCGGACTATTTTGCCGAGGGCCCCTACATCAAACGTTTCGTTTTCAGGATCATTCCCGATACCTCAACCCAGTTTCTGGAAATACAGACCGGGGGACTCGATTATATGTCCCTGCAGCCCTTGCAGTATGATCGCCAGACAGATACTCCGGCGTTTAAACGTTTGTTCAATAAATACCGTTACCTGTCGTTCGGCTATACTTACCTGGGTTACAATTTGAAACGGCCACTTTTTCAGGATCGCCGGGTCCGCCAGGCTTTGTCATATGCCATAGACAAACAGGAGATTATCGACGGAGTTCTCCTGGGTTATGGCAAAATAGCGACAGGGCCATATAAGCCCGATACCTGGGTCTATAATCCGGATGTTCCACGTTACGACTATAACCCGAAGAAAGCGCGCGAACTGCTTGCGGCTGCCGGTTGGGCAGATCGGGACGGGGATGGTATTCTTGACAAGGATGGCAAGCCTTTCCGTTTTACGATTGTTACCAATCAGGGCAATGACCTGCGCAGTAAGGCCGGAGAGATTATTCAACGACGTTTCAGGCAGGTTGGAGTCGATGTACAGTTACGAATTATTGAATGGGCGACCTTTCTGAAAGAGTTTATACACCCCGGAAAATTCGATGCGACGATTCTAGGTTGGTCAACCGGTCCAGACCCGGATCAGTATAATATTTGGCATTCGAGCAAGACCGGGCCGCGCGAGTTGAATTTTGTCGGTTACAAAAATGCGGAGGTCGATGCGTTGCTGGAAAAAGGCCGCCGTGTTTTCGATGAACAGCAGCGGAAACAGAGCTATGATCGAATTCAACAGATTCTGGCTGAAGACCAGCCCTATACGTTTTTATTTGTGCCAGAGTCCTTGTCGGCAGTCGCCAGCCGTTTTCATGGGATAAAACCGACTGCTGCAGGGATCCGTTACAATTTTACCCAGTGGTATGTTCCGCAAAGGTTGCAAAAATTCAGTCGTTAACCATTTTGCCAATTTGTATCGGGTAGTTATCTATTTATGTATCGATATATTTTTCGTCGCCTGCTGATGATGATTCCCTTGTTGATTGGAATCACGTTGATTTCATTTACGGTCATCCACCTTGCGCCCGGAGAACCTACCGATCTGCAAACCGAGATGAACCCTCAGGCCAGCTCTGACCTTCAGGCACGCTTGCTCAAACAGTATGGTCTCGATAAGCCACTTCACGAACAATATCTGCATTGGTTGGGGCGTTTGGTTCAGCTGGATTTTGGCAACTCCTTCTCGCAGGATAATCGTCCGGTATTCGCCAAAATTACCGAACGGTTGCCGGTAACAATCTTGTTGAACCTTTTGTCTTTGCAGGTGATTCTGGTTGTTGCCTTGCCTCTCGGGGTGATTTCGGCCGTGCGCCGGAACAGTCTGTTTGATCGTTCTGCTACGGTCCTGGTTTTCGTTGGCTTTGCCATGCCTTCTTTCTGGTTGGCTTTGTTGATGATGGACTGGTTTGGGGTACGGCTTGGCTGGCTGCCGGTTTCTGGCCTGAAATCTCTTGGTTACGAATATATGACAGTGTCCGGACAATTCCTTGATCGGATCACTCATCTGATCATTCCGGTTTTTATTGCTGCCATTGGTGGTCTGGCCGGGTTTTCACGCTATATGCGTTCCAATATGCTGGATGTTGTTCGGCAGGATTATATTATGACGGCACGCGCCAAAGGCCTGTCGGAACGTACGGTTATCTACAAACATGCCTTACGAAATGCGTTATTGCCGGTTATTACAATATTGGGGCTTTCGTTGCCCGGATTGATCGGAGGCAGTGTCATATTCGAAACTATTTTTGCCATTCCGGGAATGGGAAAACTTTTTTATGATGGTGTCATGATGCGTGATTATCCGCTGATTATGGGGGTGTTGGTTATCGGGGCAGTTCTGACCCTGGCAGGGAACCTCCTGGCGGACATATCTTATGCTCTGGCTGATCCGCGGATCAGACAGGGTGAATCAAGGGGGTTATAAGATGGCGAAAACAACAAGATTGGGTGAGATGTTGGTGGAAGCGGAGTTGATAGACAAATTTCAACTTGAGTCGGGCCTTTCTTTCCAGCGCAATGTCGGTGGGCGGATTGGCAGCGCGCTCGTTAAGCTTGGCTATATTGCCGAAGAAACCATTTTGCAGTTTCTTGATGAGCAGGACAGCTTTGTGCGAGTCGATCTGCAAGGGCTGCAGATTCCGGCAGATGTTCTGACGGCTATCCCCGCGACCAAACTCTACGAACATATGGTTGTTCCCGTAACCTGGGAATCTCAGGGAAAATCTCGGGTTCTGGTGGTCGCCATGACCGACCCGACCAATTTGCAACTGATTGACGATCTGCAATTTATGGTTGGTTGCCGGATTAAGGCCGTGGTTGCGCCCGAATTTGAAATTGAGACAGCCCTGAATCGACACTTCCCGTCAGGCCGACCTCGGGTGACGACCCCAAAGACCCCGCGCAAGACCCTGGTTGAAGAGCTTTCTGAGATATCCGGACGTAAAGCGGATAAGGTTGACTATGCCGAAGACCGCCTGGATCGTCTGATTGCGTTGCTGCTGCGTAAGGGGGTTCTGTCAGATCGGGATGTCGATTATCTTAAATAAAATGAGCCGACTGCCTGGCAAGTAATGCCATGAGCAACGCTGATTCTTGCCAGGGAAGGAACCACAACAGTGAAAAAACAATCTTTTTGGCGGCAGGTGGTCTGGAGCCGTCTCAAGCATAATCGGATGGCTCTTGCCGGTGGGGTGATTGTAATCCTGATGTTTCTGCTTGCGGGGTTGGCCGTACTGTTGCCAGGTGACCCCGCTGCCATCGATATCAAACAGGCCTTGCTTCCGCCGGGGAGTGCACACTTGTTGGGGACCGATGATCTGGGGCGTGATGTCTTGTTGCGGATGCTCTATGGTGCACGAATTTCGCTGTTGGTTGGTTTTGTTGCGGTTGGTATTTCAACTCTGATTGGAATTCTGGCCGGTTCACTGGCCGGGTTTTATGGTGGGTTCGTGGATGCTGTTATCATGCGTTTTGTCGATATCATGCTTTGTTTTCCAACCTTTTTTCTGATTTTAGCGGTTATTGCCTTTTTGGAACCTTCGATCTGGAACATTATGATCGTTATTGGCATTACCAGTTGGATGGGAGTAGCGCGTCTGGTCCGGGCAGAATTTTTAAGTTTGCGTGAGCGTGAATTTGTTCTCGCAGCGCGTGCCGTTGGCGCCAGTGATCTACGTCTTATTCTTCGCCATATGTTGCCCAATGCCTTATCACCGGTTCTTGTTTCGGCGTCACTGGGAGTTGCCGGGGCCATACTGACTGAGAGTGCATTGTCTTTTTTGGGGATCGGTGTTCAGCCACCAACGCCCTCCTGGGGCAACATGCTGATTGCCGGCAAACAGACACTTGGTTACGCCTGGTGGTTGTCTGTGTTTCCCGGTTTGGCTATCCTCATCACCGTGCTGGGCTACAACTTGCTCGGTGAAGGGATTCGTGACGCGCTGGATCCGCGGTTGCGGGACGAGTAAGGAGTTGGTGGTGGAAAATGATGTAGCTCAGATTATTCGAGATCGTTTTGCGGCACTGAAAACTCGGGATTTCTCAGCACTATATGCCAGTTATCATCCACAGGCTCCTTTTCTTGAGCAGTTTCCTGATGAAGAATCATACCTTGAATATGCCCAGCAGGCTCTGGCCGGATTGCTTGTGCGAGAGGTGCATATTGGTGCCTGGCGAACCACTGCAGAGGGGGTTGAAGTTATCTGTACCTTGAACTTTGCCACAGATGGTGAGACTCAGACCTTGTTTGAACTGGCTCGACTGATTGCTACGCCAGACGGCTGGCGCTATCATTCAGCGCAAAAACTGACAGCCGAGGATTATGTTGGAAAACCGGAAGATCTCGATTTTGTCCATTTTGATCGCCAACCCCTCAAGATTCGTTTTTAACGTCAGGCCATGCCCGAACTTCCCGAAGTAGAAACAGTCAAAAATGGTCTAGAACCATTGATTTGTAACTGTCGAATCGAGCAGGTAATCTGCCGGATCGACAGATTGCGCCTGCCTCTTGATCCCCATCTTTCTCAACGACTTCGTGGCCGGTTGATCAAATCAATTTCGCGGCGGGCCAAATATCTGTTGATTCATCTGGATCAGGGGACGTTGTTGATTCATTTGGGAATGAGCGGTGTGCTGCGTTTTGTCGCCACCCAGGAACAACCGCAAAAGCATGATCATGTTGATATATTGTTTAATAATAACAGCTGCTTGAGGTTTAATGATCCTCGTCGCTTTGGTCTGTTGCTCTATCTGGAAACAGACCCCTTTGAACATCGTTTGTTGAAAAATCTGGGCCCTGAACCGTTGGCGAAGAATCTGGCGACCAATTATTTATTTCAGGCTTCACGTAAACGACGGCTGGCGATCAAATCGTTCATTATGGATCAAAAAATTCTGGTTGGGGTGGGAAACATCTACGCCAGCGAAGCTCTTTTTGCTGCGGGGATTGATCCCCGTCGGCCAGCCCAGAGTCTGACCTCTAAAGAATGTTGCCAGCTTCTGCATGCGATTCAGACCATTCTTGCCAAGGCGATCGCCGCAGGCGGGACCACCCTCAAGGATTTTCGTCAAAGCGATGGAAAACCTGGATATTTCAAGCAGGAGCTCCAGGTTTACGGACGGACGGATAGAAAATGTCACAAATGTAATGCGGTGATTCAGCAGTTTCTACTGGGACAGAGAACAACCTATTTCTGTCCCGGTTGTCAGCGTTGATTCAATGGCCCAACGCTGCAGATTGTACATTGAATCGGTAAACGCTCATCACACCACCGCGGTCCAGCAGGGTTAAGGTGATAAGTGCGTCGCCTGTTGAGTAGGTTGCCTTGACCGTATAGCTGATAATGGTTTCTTTTTCACCTTTTGGCGTATCGCCGGAATAGACCTCTTCAAAATGAGGTTCTTCCATGGCCTGCAATGAACCAATTTTTGCCAGGGCTCTGATCGTCTGGTTAAAGAATTCTTCAGGAGTTTTTTCCAGAAACTCTTGTGATAGGTATTTTCTGGCGATATCGGGATCCCATTTGGACAACTCTGGGATGACTTTTTTGATGTAAGGGACCGCTGTTGTTGCGTACTGTGATTCTTTCTGGACCGAAAGATAATGGAATCCTCCCAGAATTGTCAGGGCAATTCCTGCCAGAAAACAGAACATGATGAGCAGTTTCTTTTTCATTGAATCCTCTTTTGTCAGGCCGTCTCAGGCAGGGGGTGGTGCTGAAAGCCTGACAGCTGTATCACGGGTTGCCCACAGGGGTCAAATCTGAATCAGTGAGTTGCCGTTGAGCTTATTCGAATTGACGACGAAATGATTCAAATTCACGTTTCAGTTCTGTTATTTCCCGCTTGAGTTGGTCGACTTCTGATTCCAGCTCTTCCAGGCGTTGATTTTCAGCGCGAACCTGTAATATGGCCGCAGGAGCCTTAAGCTCCTGTTCTTCAATTTCAGGTTCACCGGAGAGACGCTGAGCATAGCGGTGTTCTTTTCGCCCTGCCTGCCGAGGGAGTTTGCTGACCAGCGGGTCTTCGCGGTCCATTAATTCGTGCAGAAGGTTTTCAACCTGCTCCAGGGAGTCGATCTGCTGCATCCGACTGGCTCGTTGGCGTAATTCGCCACCTGTTTGGGGCCCACGCAGTAAGAGTTCGGCCATGATGGCCATTTCTGCATTGTCGAGACGAAACTTGCCATAAAGGTTGTGGCAGAATTTGGCCGCCGTCCACCTTCTGCTGATTGCGTCGCCAGGCCCAGGGGACGCAGTGCTTCAAGTGCTTCCGCGACCGTTTGCTGATCGAAGTTGACCACCGGAGATCGGTTCGATTTCTGGTTGCAGGCATTGACGAGGGCATTCAGGGTCATGGGGTAGTATTCTGGAGTCGCAAGCTCTTTTTCGACCAGGCAGCCAAGAACACGAATTTCAACCAGAGTTAAAGGACGGCTCACGGGAAGGCAACTCACAGGTTTTCTCCTTGTTTAAAGAGGGATGATTCTTCACCATTTTAAATGATTTTTTGGTAAGTTGGGCAGCGCGATTACACCAAAGGAGAGTCCGTGATGCAAGAGTTCTCTTTCACAATGCCCTACCGGGTTCGTGTTGCTGACATTAATTATGGTGGGCATGTTGCCAATTCTGCGATTCTGAATATTTTTCAGGATGGCCGAATTGGATACCTGGCGGCTCTTGGACCTTATTCCGAGCTTGATCTTGGCGGGTGTGGGATTATCCTGCCGGAAGCTCATGTCTATTTCAGGGCCGAGATATTTCTGGGACAAGAGCTTCAGATTGGAGTGCGTTGCCCGGAAATTGGCAAATCCAGCTTTCAGCTTGATTACCGGATTGAGCGAGACTCTGTGCTGACTGCTGAAGGGTCAACGCCTGTCATCTGCTTTGATTACCAAAAACGTCGACCGGTCAGAATCCCGGCATCGTTTCGTGAGGCCTTGTGTGCGTTTGAGGGAATATGACGCAACGCGGCAGGCCTGGGTCTTCTTCCGGCTTTCTCCTTGACGAAACCGCCTGGCAGGGGTTATCGTTCGGCACTTGAGCCAACCGCTAAAAGGATAGAAAAAAAGATGGAAGAGTTGAATGATTTGTTGCGCCAACGGCGCGAAAAAGTTGATAATTTTCGGGCTGCGGGAATCAATCCCTTTGCCAATGGCTTTGTTCCCAGCCATCAGACTGCTGAAGTTGCCGAACTGCATGCCGACAACGATGCCGAGTGTCTAAAGGATTGTCAGGCCAGTTATGCTGTTGCCGGGCGAATTATGGCCCGCCGTGATTTTGGCAAGGCCGCGTTTATTCAGCTTCAGGATGGTAGTGGACGTTTGCAGATTTACGTTGCGCGTGATCAGGTCGGAGAAGAAATCTTCGGTCATTTTCGCAAGTACGATATCGGTGATATCGTCGGCGTGACAGGGGCACCATTTCGCACCAAGACCAATGAGCTGTCGCTGCGGGCATCTTCCATTCAGTTGTTGACCAAATCTCTGTTGCCACTGCCGGAAAAATGGCATGGTTTAACAGATGTTGAAACCCGCTATCGCCAACGTTATCTGGACCTGATTGCCAATGACAATGTCAAAGAGCTGTTTCGCAAGCGTAGCCGCATTATCAATCTGATCCGCAGTCATATGATTGATAATGGCTATCTCGAAGTCGAGACACCGATGATGCACCCGGTTGCTGGTGGGGCGACAGCACGGCCATTTGTAACGCATCACAATACATTGAAGATGGATCTCTTTTTGCGGATCGCCCCTGAATTGTATCTCAAACGTCTGGTTGTCGGTGGCTTTGACCGGGTTTTTGAGATCAACCGCAATTTCCGCAATGAAGGGATTTCAATTCAGCATAATCCTGAGTTCACCATGATGGAGTTCTATCGTGCCTACGCGACCTATCAGGATTTAATGGATTATACCGAAGAGCTGATCTGCCATCTGGCCAGCGACATCTGTGGTGACCTGAAAATCAGTTATGGTGGAAAAGAGGTTGATTTGACGCCACCATGGGATCGACTGACGCTGAAGGAGTCGATTGTCAAATACGGTGATGTCGACATGGCGGTACTTGATGATCCCGAAAAACTGCGTCAGTATGCAGAGACTCTGGGCCTTGAGCCGGACAAGGACATGGGACCAGGCAAGCTTCTGGCTGAGGTTTTTGATATTGTCGTTGAACCAAAGCTGTGGCAACCCACCTTTATTACCGAATATCCGACCGAAATATCGCCGTTGTCGCGCAAGAATGACGAAAATCCGGATGTTGTTGATCGGTTTGAACTGTTTATCGTTGGACGTGAACTGGCCAATGCTTTTTCCGAGTTGAATGATCCGCTTGACCAGAAAGAACGTTTTCTCAAGCAACTTGAAGAGAAGGCGGCAGGCGATGACGAAGCCCATGATATGGATGCCGATTATGTTCGTGCTCTGGAATACGGCTTACCACCGACAGCGGGTGAAGGGATCGGTATCGACCGGTTGGTTATGTTGTTGACCGACTCCGCATCGATTCGCGACGTTATTCTTTTTCCTCAACTCAAATCTGCAACGGACTGACAGGGCGGACCTGGAATCGATGTCTTTTGAATGGTTCGTCAGTCTGCGTTATCTGCGCGCCAAGAGAAAACAGACCTTCATCTCGGTCATTTCGTTTATCTCGATTTTCGGGGTGATGTTGGGGGTGGCGGCACTGATTCTGGTGCTGGCGGTCATGACCGGGTTCACCAATGGCGTGCGGCAGCAGATTTTGGGGAATGTCCCCCATGTTCTGGTCCAGCGTTTTGGTGAAGGGATCAGTGAACAGCAGAAACTGGTTGAGGCGGCCCGCAAACTGCCCCAGGTGGTTTCAGTGACTCCTTATGTTTCTCGCGAGGCGATGTTGCTGTCGCGTGGAAATGTTGCTGCAGTCAGCGTTAAAGGGGTTGAACCCCGCCATAAGATTTTTACTCAGAAATTACTTCATGCGGACAATCTTGCTCCGGGTGACGGGGTTTTTGGCAAAGATCTTGACCGACCGGGAATTATCATCGGGCTTGATACGGCAACCAGTCTTGGTGTGTCAGTTGGCGACAGTGTCAACGTGATTCCTCCTTTGTTCACAATTACTCCTTTTGGCATGATCCCCAAAATGAAACCTTTTCGGATTGTCGGCATTTTTGAAAAGCCGAGCAGTCTGATCGATAGTTTTTTTGCCTATATCAATATAGAAACGGCTCAGAGTTTTTTTGACTCTCCGGGTGAAATCAGCGGGATAGAAATTGAGGTTCAACGCTTTGATCAGGCGCCACAGGTTTCAGGTACCTTAAGTCGAGAGTTTCCATTTCCCTATATTATCCGGCCCTGGCAGAGCCTCTATGGTTCTTTTCTCAGTGCGTTAAAACTTGAAAAACTGGGGTTGTTTATCGTTCTGGGAATCATTGTACTGGTGGCTGCCTTTAACATTGCAACAACCCTGATCATGGTTGTGATGGAAAAGAATCGCGATATCGCAATCTTGCGTGCCATGGGGGCCAATGCACGCAGTATTATGAAAATATTTGTTTTTGAAGGGGCGATTATCGGTGTTCTGGGAACGTCCCTTGGAACAGTGTTCGGGGTTGGGCTGGCTCATTATGCCGATCCTCTTATCAAGTGGCTTGAGGCGACATTTGGAATCCGGATCTTTGACCAGGCCGTTTACGGGATGGAACACTTTCCGTCAGAGATTGTTGTGACCGATGTTCTGGCAGTTGTGGGGATAGCCCTGGCCATATCTCTGGCCGCAACGGTTTATCCGGCCTGGCGTGCTTCGCGGATGGATCCTGCTGAAGCGCTGCGCTATGAGTAGGATCGTTTTATGATCAGGATTAACGGTTTAAATAAATCTTTCTCTACGATCAACGGACCGCTACATGTTCTGCGCGATATCAATCTTCAGGTTGGTGTTGGCCAGCGGGTTGCTGTGGTCGGAAGTTCCGGGGCCGGAAAAACAACGTTGATGCACCTTATGGGGGGGCTTGATCACCCGACTTCAGGTGAAGTTCTTTTTGAAGACAAGAGTCTTTTTGCCCTCAAAGGCGCAGCACTTGATGCTTTTCGTAACAGCACAATCGGGTTTGTTTTTCAATTTAACCAGTTGTTGCCTGAGTTTACAGCATTAGAAAATGTAATGATGCCGCTGTTGATTGCAGGGCAATCACGCAAGGATGCTCGTCTGCCTGCAGCTGAGATATTGGCAGAGGTTGGGCTGGAGGAGCGTTTTGAACATAAGCCGGGCGCTCTTTCTGGTGGGGAGCAACAGCGGGTGGCCATTGCACGAGCATTAATCCAGAAACCCCGCCTGCTGCTGGCTGACGAGCCGACAGGTAATCTCGATCGGCGAACCTCTGCCGATATTTTTGCTCTGCTCGACAGGATGCACAGTCACTACAACTTGACCATGGTGATTGTGACTCACAATGATCTGCTTGCGGCCCGGATGGATCGGGTTTTGAAAATTGAAGATGGTCAGCTGGCTGCTGATGATCTGAATTAACCTGGCCTGTGCCCAACATCCGCAGGTGCGGGTTGTGGTTGAACTGCCGGGAGCAAACCCCTATAATCGCGTCTTTATGGCAATTTGAAGTTTTGTCTGAACTCCTGCGTGGGCAGGAGTCATTTTAAAGAGGGAACCTTATTTGATGTTGCGCCGAATTCTTCCAGTCTGTCTGATTTTGTTGTCGATCATCTCATTGGCTCACGCTGAAAAGATCAAACTGACCGACATCCAGCTGGAGGGGAATGATCGGGTGGACAGTGCCACTATCCGTGCGGTTTTGACGGTTCACTCCGACAAAGAGGTCAGCCTTGACGACATTGATCGTGATATCCAGGCAATCTTCAAGCTTGGTTATTTTGACGATGTCACTGCGGATTTGCGCGAAGAAGATAAAACAAAAGTTCTGGTTTTTGTGGTCCATGAACGTCCTCTGGTCAGAGAGATCCGTTTTGATGGAATAAAAAAACTGACGGACGAAAAACTGCGTCCCCTGACGACAATCAAGCCTCCTGAAATCTATGATCCGGTCAAGGTGAAGGAAAGTATCGCTGCCCTGGAAGACGCTTATCACACTGATGGATATTATGCGGTCAAGGTTTCTACACAACTGAAAACTGATGAACGCAATGAGAGTTTGCTGACATTCAAAATCGATGAGGGGAAAAAAATCCTGATCGATAAAATTGTTTTTGATGGTAACCAGATGATCGAGAGTGATGATCTGGTCGATGTCATGCAAACCAAGAAGCGTTGGATCTGGTCCTGGATGACGGATCGGGGGACTTACAAGGCAGAGCAGATTCAGATCGATCTGGAAAGAATAAAAGCTCTTTATTACGATCATGGCTATATGGATGTTCGAGTCAAACAGCCCCAAATCAGCCTGATTGATGATGGCAAATACATGAAGCTTTTGATTGAGATTGATGAAGGTCAGCAGTATAAGGTGGGGCGGCTGCGGATTACTGGTGATCTGCTTAAGTCGCGTAAGGAGTTGAAGGATCTGTTAACGCTGGCAGAAGGTGATACTTTCAATCGTACAGAGCTGCGTAACTCAGTTCTCGCTCTGACCGATCTTTATGCCGATCAAGGTTATGCGAATGTCAATGTTGTTCCCTTTACCAGTAAAAATGTTGAAGAGCAAACGATTGATCTGAAACTGGAGATTGAACAAGGTGATCTGATTCATATTGAGAAAATACGCATCAGCGGAAATACAATTACCCGCGACAAAGTTATTCGCCGGGAATTGGCACTGGTCGAAGGGGATCTTTACAGTGCGTCAAAAATAAAAACGAGTCGTCGAAAATTGCGCAATCTGGGCTTTTTTGAAGATATCGGTATTTCAACAAGTGCCGGAAGTCAGCGAGATTTGAATCAACTTGATATTAACGTTTCTGAAAAACCAACCGGAAACTTTACGATCGGGGCCGGTTATTCATCGGTTGATAACTTCATTACCCAAGGATCAATTTCCCAGGCCAACTTTATGGGTTACGGGATCAGGCTCAATGCTTCGGCAACCATTGGGGGAGCCTCACAGCTTTACAGTGTCAGTGTGACCGATCCGTACTTTCTTGATACTCGCTGGTCTGCCGGATTTGAGTTATACAAAACCGAACGGGAATGGACCGATTTTTCTGAGGATGCAACGGGTGGTGCGGTAAAAGTAGGACACCCGATCGGGAAATATTCTCGTGGTCTGGTTCTTTATCGTTATGAAGAAAAAGATACTTATGATCTCACTGATTCGGCGATTGCTGCCGGGATTCAGGACGGGCCTTCTACGCTATCTTCAGTAACAGGAATTTTAAGCCGAAACACGACTGATTATCGTCTGGATCCCTCACGGGGAGGTGTTTCTTCCTTTTCTGCTGAGTATGCCGGGCTCGGAGGAACAGATAAATTTGCCAAGTTCGAACTCAGCCATCGCCATTTCTTCCCACTATTCTGGAAAACAGTTGTCTCCCTGAATGGCAATATCAAGTATGTCGTTAAAACGACTGACACCGAGATTCCAGATAGTGAAAAATTTTTTCTGGGAGGATTACGTTCAATCAGGGGGTTTAGAACAAGAGAAGTGGGTCCCAAAGAGGGGGACACCTTTATTGGTGGTGAGAAGGCAGCCTTTTTCAACCTGGAGTTCCTGTTTCCACTTAGTGAAGAGTACAAGTTGAAAGGATTGTTCTTTGCCGATACAGGGAACGCCTGGCGAGAAAGTGAAAATTATTTTTCAGATATGCGTTACAGTGCCGGTTATGGTGTGCGCTGGTTGAGTCCCTTGGGGCCACTGCGGTTTGAGTGGGGATATAATCTTGATCCACGAGATGGTGAGAAGAGTTCAGTCTTCGAATTCAGTATAGGGTCGTTCTTTTAGCGTTTAAGTTATGGAGAAAAGACAATGAAACAGTTTGTTCTTGGTGTTCTGTTGGTATTTGTGGCTTCAACGGCCTTTGCTGCTGGTGGTGTCGCGTTCATCGATTTGCAGAAAGCCCTGAATTTGAGTGATGCCGGTGTTAAAGCCAAAGCCGAGATCAGCCAGCAGGTCAAAAAATATGAAGCCAAGGTTGCTGCTGAGCAGGAAGCCTTGAAGGATATGCAGAAGGAGCTTGAGAAACAGGCTGTTTTGCTTTCAGACGAAGCCCGTTCAAAAAAAGAACGTGAATTTCAGCAACGGGCCAAAGAATTCAAACGTTTCACCAAGGATATTCAGGAAGAGTTGCGGCAAAAAGACAATGATTTTACCAAGCGTATCATTAGTGACATTCTTAAGGTTGCGCGCAAGCTTGGTAAAGAAAAAGGGTATGCGATTGTTCTTGAAAAAAGTGAAAGTTCGATCATCTACGGTGACCCATCTGTCGATATGACCGATGATGTGATCAAGGCCTACAACTCGGGGAAATAGGATTTTATAGCGATGGCTACACTCGAACAGCTGGCTGAATTGATTGAAGGTCGGGTCGTCGGTGATTCTCAGGTTGAGATCAGGCGAATCCAGACTATCGATCAGGCGGGGGAGGGTGATTTGACCTTTCTGGCCAATCCTAAATATCTTCCCCATCTTGCCGCCTGTCAGGCCTCAGCAATCATTATTTCTTCTGGAATTGATGTCGAAGGGAAGAACCTGCTGATTTGCGACAACCCCTATTTGGCATTTGCCAAGGTGTTGACGGCATTGCAACCCCCGGCCTCGACCTCTGTCGGGATTATGGAAGGGGCGATTGTTGCTCCTTCGGCCACAATTGGAGAAGGGGTCAGTATCTATCCGGGTGTTGTTGTGGGTGAGAATGTTGTTGTTGGTGCCGGAACGACAATTTATCCGAACGTTGTAATTTATGATGATGTGGAAATTGGAGCTGATTGCCTGATTCATGCCGGTTGTATTATTCGTGAAAGAACCCGGATGGGACAACGGGTGATCTTACAACCAGGCGCAATAATCGGCTCTGATGGTTTCGGGTTTGCACCCGATGGGGAAGCTTATTATAAAATTCCCCAGGTCGGGATTGTTGTTCTTGAGGATGATGTTGAAATTGGGGCCTGCTGTTGTCTGGACCGTGCCGTTCTGGGCGAAACCAGGATCAAGCAGGGATGCAAGCTCGATAATCTGGTGCAGATAGCGCACAATGTTGTTGTGGGTGAGCATTCGGTTGTTGCCGCCCAGACCGGAATGGCTGGCAGCTGTAAAATAGGTCGGCATGCGACATTCGGAGGTCAGTCTGCGGTCAGTGGACACGTCAAGCTGGGAGATAATATCACCCTGGCAGGCAAAGGCGGTGCAGCGCAGGATCTCGAAGGGAATCAGGTCTATTCGGGAACACCGGCCCTGCCGCATAAACAATGGTTGAAATCGTCGTTGGTTTTTGGTCGGTTACCTGAGATGCGCCGTGAAATATCGACCCTGAACAAACGTTTGCAGGAACTTGAAAAACAGATCAAGGAGCAGAATCAATGATCCAGCTCGATACGACCGATATCCTTAAACTTCTTCCTCATCGCTATCCTTTTTTACTGGTGGATCGACTTGAGGAGACTGAAGAGGGGAAGAAGTGCATTGGCTACAAGAACGTCACGATTAATGAACCTTTCTTTCAGGGACATTTTCCGGATCATCCCATCATGCCGGGTGTGTTGATTCTTGAATCGATGGCTCAGGTTGGCGGGGCCTATATTTCAGCTTTGGGTGATGCCGGCGAAGGAAAAGTCACTTACTTTGTCGGTATTGACAAAGCTCGTTTCAGAAAGCCGGTTAAACCGGGAGATCAATTGAAAATTGAGCTTGAGCTTCTCTCTACCCGGCGTGGAATTCATATTTTCAAAGGCAAGGCCTATGTTGGTGACAGTCTGGTGACCGAGGCGGAGCTAAAAGCCACATTTGTGGACAAATAGACAGGACAGAAAATGATTCATCCAACCGCAATTATTGCCCCTGGTGCCAATTTGGCTGAAGGTGTGAAAGTCGGGCCCTATGCTGTGATCGGGGAAAATGTTGTTATCGGCTCCGGGACCAGTATTGGACCGCACACGGTGATTGAAGGCCGAACCAGGATCGGTTGTGAAAATCAGATATTTCAGTTTGCCTCGATCGGAGCGATTCCACAGGATCTTAAATTCCATGGAGAAGAGACGACTCTGATTATCGGTGATCGTAACAAGATTCGTGAATTTACCACCCTGCACTTAGGGACTGAGGATGGCGGCGGGGTGACCAAAATTGGCCATGACAATCTTCTGATGGCTTACTCCCATGTTGCCCACGATTGTCTGGTTGGTAATCATGTGATCCTTGCAAACGGAGCTACTTTGGCCGGTCATGTCGAGGTGGATGATTTTGCTATTTTGGGTGGACTGTCAGCGGTCCATCAGTTTACCCGGGTGGGTGCTCATGTTATGGCCAGTGGCGGGTCAATGATTGCTCAGGACGCGGCACCCTATACCATCGTTCAGGGAGATCGGGCCAAGGTTGTCGGGTTGAACCTGATTGGCTTGAAACGACGTGGTTTTTCGGCGGATGTTCTTAAGACGATCAAACAGGCGTATAAACTTGTTTTTCGCTCAGGGATGACGTTGGAAGAAGCGATTTCGACCATAGAATCGACTCTTGATAAGTCTGCTGAGTTGGACTACTTCGTCACGTTCCTTAAAAAAAGCGAGCGTGGACTGGCACGTTAATCCCTTTTTGTTGCGTGATTGGTGAAGGCGAAAACTGATCCTGGCAGTTTTCGCCTTTTGCATTCGAGAAGAATTAAATGGCAACAGATTCAAAAAAATACAAACGAGTGCTGATCGTTGCGGGGGAATCCTCCGGAGATCTGCATGGAGGAAACCTGATCCGTGCTGCACACAATCTGCAGCTGAAGGTTGATTTCTACGGCGTTGGCGGAAAGCGAATGACTGACGCCGGGTGCCAGATTCTCTTTCCGGCAGAGGATCTGGCTGTTATGGGGCTGCTCGAAGTTGTGGCTCATTTGCCAACCATCCGCAATCGTTTCAAACGGCTTGAACAGCAGTTGCAGGGGGGAAACAAGCCTGATCTGCTTTTATTGATAGATTATCCCGGGTTTAATTTGAGATTGGCCAAAGTTGCGCGTGATCAGGGTGTGCCGGTTCTTTACTACATTGCCCCCAAGGTTTGGGCCTGGAAGAAGGGCCGGATAAAAACAATTGGTGAAAGAGTTGATCAATTGGCCCTGATATTTCCTTTTGAACCTCCCCTTTATGCTGGCGAAAAGTTGCGAGCTGAATATGTCGGCAATCCATTGCTTGATGAATTTGTTGCCGAACAGCCTCTCAGGAATCTCCGTCAGGATCTGGTTGCAGACAAGTCAACACCGCTGATCGGGATTTTTCCCGGCAGCCGGCGCAGTGAATTGAAATATATTTTGCCCACTCTGCTGGAAACCGCAGCACTGATTCTGCAACAGAAACCCCAGGCAAAATTTATTCTTCCGGTGGCTCCTTCCCTGAATGCTGATGAATTCAGAGCTCGGATTCAAACAAGCGGATTGCCTATCACCTTGAGTCAGGAATCGATTTATGCAGTTGCTGCGGCCTGTGATGCGGTGCTTTGTGTCTCAGGGACCGTGACTCTGCAAACTGCACTGTGTAAAACTCCGATGGCAGTGCTTTACAAGGCTGCTCGGCTCAGCTATTTTGTCGGCAGCCTGCTGGTTAAAATCCCTCATTTCAGTCTGGTAAATATTGTTGCCGGTCAGGAAGTTGTCAGAGAATTTCTGCAACAGCAGGCCAGTCCTCATGCTCTGTCCAAAGAAATTCTGCGATTGCTTGATGATTCCTCTTACCGCGCCCAGGTGACAAGGGGGCTGAAGTCTGTTTGTACCCGGTTGGGAGAACCTGGCTGTTCTGAACGGGTGGCAAAGTTGATTACAAAAACCTGCTGACACACAATTATGGAATTAACTCTATGAGTTTGGATAAAAGACTATATCGTCGCCTGCTGACATACGCTTCCCCCTACAAGGGGCGGATTGCCTTGTCGATGCTGGCTTCACTCGGGGTGGCTGCAACCGATGGGGCAATTGCCAAGCTGGTCGAACCTTTTATCGACAAGATTGTTATCGCCCAGGATTTTGGTCTGGCTAAAATGGTTCCGTTTCTGGTGGTCGGGCTGGCGTTGTTTAAAGGGATCTCACGTTATATTCAGGAGTTCTATATCAATACTGCCGGACAGTTAGCGATTCAGGATATTCGCAATCAGCTGTTTTCGCACAGTATGTCCCTGTCGATGCGATTTTATTCGGGGAATGCCTCGGGAACACTGATGTCGAGAATCCTTAATGATGTCAACCTGATGCAGGCGGCTCTTTCCAAGGTTCTGGTATCTGTCCTGCGTGAGTCGACAACGCTGGTTGCCTTGACGGTCATTGCTTTTTATACCGACTGGCGGATGGCGGCAATGGCCTTTGTCGTCATCCCGGCAGCGGCAGTACCAGCCTCCATGATCGGCAAACGGATAAAAAAGTTTTCGCGTCGCGGCCAGGGAGCCATGGGGCAGGTCACGATGGCTCTGGAACAGGCCTTTTCCGGGATCAAAGTTGTCAAAGCATTTGCCACTGAAAAGCATGAAATTGACAAGTTTGTCAGTGACAATGCCACCTTCTACCGTTTTATTCGCAAAACTTTCAAATACAGTGCTCTTTCTGCGCCGGTGATGGAACTGCTGACCTCTGTTGGTGTCGCTGTTGTGCTCTGGTATGGATTGAGCCGGGTCATGGCTGGCGAGATGACCCAGGGACAACTCTTCTCCGTTATGGCGGCAATTCTTTTGATGTATACGCCACTCAAAAGGTTGACCAAGGTCAATAATGCCGTTCAGCAAGCGATGGGAGGGGCCGAGCGGGTTTTCGAAATTCTGGATGAAGAGCCTGAAATTATCGAAGATGAACAGGCCATTGATTTGCCTGAGGGGCGTGGTGAAATCTGTTTTGAGCAGGTCAGTTTCTCTTATGATTCGGAACCGGTTATTAAAAACCTGAATCTCAAAGTTGCTCCGGGAGAGGTGATTGCCCTGGTCGGTCCCAGTGGGGCCGGGAAGAGTACCATTGCTTCGTTGATCTGCCGTTTCTACGACCCGACCGAAGGGCGGATTCTGATTGATGGGCATGACATTCGCAGTTTGACCCAACGATCACTGCATGATCGTTTGGCTCTGGTTGATCAGGAAACCTTTTTGTTTAACGCGACCATTGCCGAAAATATTTGTTATGGGTCATCGGGCGCAACAGAAAGCGAGATCGTCGCTGCCGCAGAGCAGGCTTTTGCTGATGACTTTATCCGTCAAATGCCGGAGGGTTATCAAACAATGATAGGGGATCGAGGCGTGCGGTTATCTGGCGGGCAACGCCAACGTTTGTGCATTGCACGGGCGATCCTGCGTGATGCGCCGATTCTGTTGCTGGATGAAGCAACCAGCGCTCTCGATACCGAGAGCGAGGCGATGGTACAACAGGCTCTCGCCAATTTGATGCGTGATCGCACCACTTTTGTGATTGCCCATCGCCTGTCAACGATCAAACATGCCGACCGAATTCTGGTGCTGGAGCAAGGAGAAGTCAAAGAGACAGGGACTCATCAACAGCTGATGGCGATGGGAGGACTTTACCACCGCCTCCACCAGATGCAGTTCAAGGAGTCGAGTTCTTCATGCAACTAGGTAACAGACTCCTGATTTTTTTTGCGCCGCCCCTGGCTGCGTTGATTATCCGTTTTCTTCATCTGTGTATTCGTTGTGAAGTGCTGGGGCTCGAACAGTTAACAGACCAGTGGCAACGTAAACAGAATGTCATTATCTCTTTTTGGCATGACCAGTTGCTGATGATGGTCCTGGGGTATCCGGGCAAAAAGGCCCGAATTCTGATTAGTGCCTCTAAAGACGGAGAACTGATTGCCAGGGTGATGCGTTCTTTTGGTCAGGATGCTGTTCGAGGTTCGTCGAGTCGGGGCGGGCGGGCTGCGTTCAAATATTTAATAAAACTTGCCGATGAGCCAACCGATCTGGTGATTACTCCTGACGGTCCCAAAGGCCCCAGACACCAGATCAAGGATGGTGTTGTTCAACTGGCCCGATTGACCGGTCGACCGATAGTTCCAATGGCGTTTGTGTGCAGCCGTGGACATCGTTTTGCCTCCTGGGACCGCTTTTTGTTGCCCTATCCTTTTTCTCGCGGCGTTTATTCTTTTGGTGAAGCCCTCTTCTATCAGCAAGGAGAGTCGACAGATGCCTTCCGCGAGCGGATTGAATTGGCGATGAGGGAAAATCAACGTGCAGCAGAGAGCTGTCTGGAGGCCAGGGGTGCGACTGCTGTATGATCTGATCATTCTTTGTGCTTCGTTGGTTCTGCTGCCCTATGGTTTTCTGAGGGGACTTTCTTATCATCTCGCGCTACGAGGGACTTTGGAACGTTTTGCCCATTATCCGCGTACGGTTAAAAGACAACTGCTGAACAAGAAACGGGTGCTGGTTCATGCCGTTTCAGTTGGTGAAGTTCTGGCGGCAAAGCCGCTGATCCGCAAGTTGAAGACGGAAGAGCCCGATCTTTTTATCATCCTGTCAACAATGACTTTTACTGGTCGCCAGGTTGCGGCACAAATCGATGAACTTGATTTGGTGGTTTTTTTTCCACTGGATCTGGGTTTTATTATGCGGCGTTTTTTGCGGCGTCTTGATCCTGTACTCGTCCTGATTGTTGAAACCGAACTCTGGCCCAATTTTCTGCGCCTGATTCGACGCCGGAATATTCCACTTCTGCTGGTCAATGGGCGGATTTCAAAACGATCATTTTCACGCTATCGCCGGATTCGTTTTTTGATCCAGCCGATGCTTCAGGCTTTCTCCCATTTTTGTATGCAGGACGCAATCTGCGCCCGGCGTATTCGGGCCCTGGGTGCGGAAGAATCGCGGGTGGAAGTGACCGGCAATGTAAAGTTTGATGTCGGCATTGTTGAGGGAGAACAATCTCTTGCGAACGAGTTGGCTAAAACCATTAGAACCAGCGAGTTTGTCTGGATTGGCGGCTCGACGCGAACAGGTGAAGATGAGCTGTTGATTAATTGTCACCAACAGTTGCTGCAAAAGGGAATCCCGAGTTTTCTGGTTCTTGCTCCAAGACATCCCTCCCGTTTTGATGCGGTTTCCGAGCTGCTTGAGAAAAGTGACAGCGCCTACGTGCGTCGAACCCGTTGGCAGGACGAGGGAGAAAGATCGGACCACACAATTCTTCTGCTTGATACCATGGGAGAACTTGATCTGGCTTACGATCTTGCTGATGTTGTTTTTGTCGGCGGAAGCCTGGTTCCGGTTGGTGGGCACAACCTGCTTGAACCTGCTCGTTGTGGTAAACCGGTGTTGCATGGTCCTCATATGGCAAACTTTCTTGAAATTGCCAGATTGTTAAAAGATGCAGGAGCCTCCCGTCGTGTTGCGACAGAGGAAGAATTACTCGCAACTCTTGAGTTGTTGTTTTCAGATTTGGCTTTGCGTTCAAGTATGGGACAAAACGGACAGTTGGTGATTGAGAAGAATTCTGGTGCGACACTCAGGACCTTTGAGCGAATCAGGCCCTTTTTAAGGAGAGATGATGCGTCAGTTCGAATCTCTGCATCAACGCCTGGTTGAAGTTGGTCCGCATGGATTGTCCCAGCAGGTTCTTTTTCTTCTGTTGCGATGGCTTTCGGTTATTTATGGCCTGATTGTGCGTCTGCGGAGTCTGGCGTTCAATGTTGGCCTGCGTACTGTTTATCACACCAGAATACCTGTCGTTGCCATTGGTAATCTGGCAGTTGGCGGAACCGGGAAAACGCCCATGGTTGATCTGTTGCTTCGCTATGCACAGCAAAAAGATTTGCGTGCTGCCGTTGTCAGTAGGGGATATGGGGGGAGTTTTCAGGGGGAGGTCGGGATTGTCAGTCTGGGAGAAGGGCCCCTTCTCTCTGCCGATGAGGCCGGGGATGAGCCCTGTCTGTTGGCACGGCGCAATCCACAGGCGGTTGTTCTGGTTGCGGCAAAACGTCGGCTGGCTATCGAATATATCGAACGGCACAACTGTGCAGATCTGATTATTCTGGATGACGCTTTTCAGCACCGTCAGGTCGCCCGGGATTTGAATCTGCTGCTGGTTGATACTCGGAAACCCTTTGGTAATGGGTTGCTTTTGCCTGCGGGGATCTTGCGAGAACCACCTTCGGCTGTTTCACGCGCAGATCTGATTTGTCTGACGGGTGAACCTGCTGCTGAAAATTCTTATACCTGGGATAAACCTGCAGTCAGGGTTCGTAATTTTCTGGCAAATGAACTGATTTCTCTACAAGGGGAAAAATGTTCTTTTACCGATATTGCCGGTAAAAAGGTGGTCGCCTTTGCCGGGATTGCGCGACCGGAAAGATTCTTTTTGGCCCTTGAAAAAAAAGGAGTGGTGTTGCAGGAGAGATTGGCCCTGGGAGATCATGTTGTCTATGATCAACAGACGATACAGAAAATCATTGCAGAGGCAGCCAATGCAGATCTATTACTGACAACCGAAAAGGATGCCGTCAAGTTGTCTGCACGGTCTTTGCCATGCCCCTGCTTTTCAGCCGGGTTGGAAATTTGTATTGAGGAAGAATCAACTTTTTTCTCTCATCTGGATAGAGTGATAGGAAGGAACCATCACATGCCTCTGGCAAAAGAACTGCTTGAAATACTGGCTTGCCCGAAATGTAAAGGTGAAGTTTCACTGCAGCAGGTCGATTCTGCTGAAGAACTTGTTTGCTCGACCTGCCATCTGGCTTATCCGATTCGTGACGGGATTCCGGTTATGCTGATTGATGAGGCTGAAACTGTTGAAAGCTGAGAGCCTCACCACCGTTGCTGAAAGTACTTTTTTCGAGAGGGCTTTTGCCGGACTTGTTCTTCTTTTTCCTGTCGGAATGGCAAGTATCCGGCATTATTCCTCTGTTCTGCTGTTTTTGATGGTTCTTTTGTCGATCCCGTTGGCGTTCAGGGGCAGGCAAAAACCTTCGCGTGACCAATTTTTTATTGTTGCTGGTTTGTTTTTTCTTGTTGCGACGGCAACCTTAAGTTTTATCAATGCTCAGGACGTAAGTGCCGGGTTCAGACGTCTTGAAAAACTGCTCGACCTTCTCTGTCTGTTGCCGCTTTTTTATGGTACGGCAAATTGCCGCTACGATCTGAGCAAGAAGTTTCTGATTGGGTTGCTGATTGCGGCTCCAATCAATCTGGGTGTTGCGGCCCACAGTCTTTGGAGCGAAGGTTTACAAAGAGCCCAAGGATACTACAATGCGATTATTTTCGGTGACCTGATGATGTTGGCCGCGATGTTGTTACTGGTGTATCTGGTTATTTCTGCGACCAGAGAATCCGGCCGCCGATTGATAGGTGTCTGGTTAGCCATGTTTGCCTTTTTGCTGGTGGTTTACTTTTCTGGTACCAGGGGTGCTCTTCTGGTATTCCCTCCGGTTATTTTTGTTTTGTTCTGTTGTTGTCGCAAGCAGATAACTCCCCTCTACCTAAAGCGGCTGGGGATTCCTGCTGTGATTATTGTATTGAGCGTTATGGTTCTTGGTGTTACCTATGGGGGAAAGACAGGTTTATTACAACGGTATACTGCCATTTCTACTGGGACCTCAATCGATAGCAATGCAGGGCATTCTGATTCTCTCAGAATAGAAATGTGGAAACATGCGGGGCGGCTGTTTCTGCAACATCCATTGATTGGGACCGGTTTGGGAGATTTTGGTGTTGAAATTGTGCAGGCGCGTAAAATGGGGCAGGTTAAACTTGATAAAGACTACACACACGCCCATAGTATTTACTTTGAATATCTGGGGATGACAGGAGTGATAGGTTTTGTCGCCATGGTTCTTGCGCTTTTTGTTATTCCAGGATTCGTTTTAATGAGATCAAGGAATAACCAGCAAAATCCGTCATTGCAGTGGGTCGGTGCTCTGGTTGTTCTGGTTTGTTTTGCCTCCTTCGGTTTGACCGAAAACTGGCTGGCCAGATCGTCAATGGTAGCCAGCTTTGTTGTCAGTTTTGCAGCATTTTTCCCCCGCAGTGAATCACTTGGGGAAACATTATGAGTCAGTTGCATCTTTCCGTGACGGTTATTACCAAAAATGAAGAGGATCGTTTGCCT
>JAJRWH010000012.1 GCA_024276935.1 Deltaproteobacteria bacterium | reverse complement strand
GTTCCTGCCTTTGCTCGTCTCAGCGTCTCTCCATCTTTGCGCCTCTGCGTTAAAATAATGGTTTTTATGCTTCAATCCGTTCTGCCAGCAGCTCCAGCAGATCGAGTGGTTTGAGTTGCTCATCCAGGTCAGCACCTTTGATGCCGTCTTCAAACATGCTCATGCAGAACGGGCAGCTTGAAACCAGGGTAGGTGCGCCAGTTTCGGCCGCCATTTTGGCCCGGGTCTGGTTCATGCGCTCGCCAAGTTTCTCTTCGGCCAGAATTCGTCCACCACCGGCACTGCAACAGAAACTTTCAGCCTGATTTTTGGTCATTTCAGTCAGTTTGGCTCCCGCAGCGCTCAGCAGCTGTCGTGGGGCCTGATAGAGATTGTTGTGGCGTCCGAGGTAGCAGCTGTCGTGGTAGGTACAGTCGAGTGCTGCCGGGGAGAGTTTGAGTTTACCGCTTTGAAGCAGATCGGCAAGAAAACTGTTGGCATGCTCAACCGGTAATTCAAGCCCCATGTCGACATAATCTTTGGCCAGGGTGTTGAAGCAGTGGGGGCAGGCAGAAACGACTCGTTTGACCCCGCTCGCCTTGATCTGCTCGATATTTTCGGCCGCCATCATCTGGTAGAGGTATTCGTTGCCCAGTTTGCGCATCGGCTCACCGCAGCACTTTTCTTCTTTGCCCAGAATGCCGACTTTGATATTGGCGGCATGACAGAGTTTGATAAAGCTTTGGGCAATTTTTTGATTACGTTTGTCGAAGCTGGCGTAACAGCCGACAAAATAGAGGATTTCGGCTTCTTCACCATTGGAGAGATCGGCAACATCCAGCCCTTCGGCCCAGTCTGCACGAGTTGCCGGGGCCATTCCCAGAGGGTTGCCGTTGACTTCGGTGTTCTCCATCGCCTTGGTGACCTCTTCGCCGGGAAACTCCCCTTCCATCAGCACCAGGTTGCGGCGCATTTCGACGATCTTTGGAACATGCTCAATCGCCGCCGGGCAGATTTCCTGACAGGCGCGGCAGGTGGTGCAGCTCCACAACACATCGGTAGTGACGGCTTCAATCAGATTGGCTTCGGGATCATTAAAGCTGGTCTCCTGGATCTGGTTGACCAGCTTCATCGGTGACAGCGGTTTGTCGGTGTTCCAGGCCGGGCAGCGGTCCTGACAGCGCTTGCAGTAGGTACAGGCATCGCCGTCAAAGATATCTTTCCAGGTCAGGTCAGCAACTGTACTGGCGCCGAAGCTCTCGGCCTCTTCATCTTCCAGATCCAGGGTGCGCAGTTTGCCTGTGGGGCCCAGATCGCGGAAAAAGATATTGGCCGGAGTAAGCAACAGGTGGCGCAGCCGGGTAAAGGGAATGGCACAGAAAAATCCGAGGACCAAAGCAAAGTGAAACCACCAGAGTCCGGTATGCAGCATACGCTGGCCGGTTTCACTCATGTTGGCAAAGGCCTTGGCAAAGAGCAGGCCCACAGGCGACCAGTTGGCGAGGGATGTCCCCATTTCAGTGGCTGCCATCCGGGCACCCTCAAGAAGAAACCCGGTGACCAGAATGGTCAGGAGCAAGATCAGCATCAGGGCGTTGTCGGAGGTTGTCGGCAAATCTTTGGGACGCAACAGATAGCGTCGTACCGCCAGACCGAGAAGCATGATAATTGCTGCAAGCCCGGCCAGATCGAGGACGATTGAGAAAAACAGATAGAAGTTTCCGGTCAGAAAGCGGATGCCGAACAAGGGATGAAGCAGGTCGGCCTGGAGAAAGACCAGCGTGGTGCCAATGGTCAGCAGAACGAAACCGAAGAAGAAGATACCGTGGGCAGATCCGGCGCCCTTGACACGCATGACCCGGACTTGCAGAAAGATATCGCGGACAACACCGCTGAGACGCAATGCACGCTGGTCGGTGCGGTCAAGTGGCTGTCCTTGACGATAGGTGTCCAGCCGTTTACGCAGGCCCCAGATCAGTACCCCAAAAGCGGCAAATACCAACAGGTACATCGGGATGAGTACTGAGTGGCCAACATTCCAATAGATTTCTCGGGTCAGTTCCATTGTTTTTTCCATCCTGATCATGCTGCTGTCAGTCTGTTAAGACAGCAAGGAAAATACCAAACATCGTTCTAGTCAGAGTTGTTCGGGGCGAAAAGCTCTAAGTTGTTGATCTCAAAGTGGATATTGGCAGCTGCATTGAATAGTCCCTCAATTATAATGCGATTTATGAACAATTCACTGAAACTGGACAAAATATCTTGTAAATCAAGTATTTAACTGGTTAGCAAGAAGAAGGTCCGACTGTTCCAGTCGTGACACTTTCTCCTGCTGTTTACAGCCATCATCGTGGGCACAGCCCGTTGCAAAGAAGTTTGACGTAGGCATCGGCAACCTGGGTAATGCTCAGGGGCCCTTCCGGTTTGAACCAGGTGGCCACACCGGCGCACATTTTGATCAGGGCCCGGGTGTATAGTTTGGGTTCGTCCAGTTGCCAGTTTTCTCCCTTTTTCCCGGTGCTCAGAATATCTTCGATTATCCTTTGATAGCGGTCCCGCTTGGCGACGACACGCAGGTAATTTTCAGGCTCCAGATTGCGCAGCTCGTCGTCGGTAATATAGGTCTGATCCGGGCCGGTGACATGGTATTCAATATGAAAATGAACCGTCCGCTGAAGCTTTTCCAAAGGGGTACTGGCACCACTGAGGCGCTCACTGAGACGTTCGATCATGTCGGTCATGGTCTGATCCATCAACTGAAACAGGATCTCCTGTTTTGAGGAAAAATGATGATAGATACTGCCACCCTGGATTCCGGCACGGCGTGCCAGTTCGCGCAGATTCGCTCCGGGATAGCCCTTTTCCCTGAACAGATGTGCCGCCTCTTGCAGAATGATTTCACGCCTTGAAATAGTTTCGGCCATGCGCCCTCCGAGAAAAACAACCTAACGTTTGTTAGGTAGAATATCAAATGCTATTTTGGTGTCAAGAAAAAAGCGGCATATTGGATGGCGTCTGTTTGAATGGCGTTGCGACGCGGGATTAACCTTCGGGGACCAGCCCCTGCCGCAAGTGTTGCAGTTTCATCTTGATCCGCCGGGCATTTTCAACCCCCATCCGCAGTAGAATCTTTTGTCCTGCAGAGCGCGATTCAAGTAAATCGTCACTATATCTGAACCTGCGGACATGTCTGACGACCTGGATCGGCCCAGGTGGTTCGGGGGTTTGCAGAAGATGGTCAATGACTTCGATGAGGCGATCATTGAAGTATCCTCCAGAATCACTGGCTTCACGGTAGGCTTGCTGAAACAGCGGATACAACCCCTGATAGAGCTGCAGGAGCAGCTTGTCGGGAATGGCTTCGATCAGTTTAACGTAGGGGAGATAACGTGCTGCGTTACGCTTGCTGATGATTTGCTGGTCGCCACTGCCAACAGTGATAAATCCAGGCTCTGGCGGGGTGATTGGCAGGTGCTGCCGCGGGATCTCTTTTTCTGGCAAGTGATCGATGATCACAACCAGCTTCTGGATAAAATAACGCAGATCAAGCAAAGCCAGCAGTTTGCGATTGGAGATCAGTTGTGCCAGGCGTTTTTGCAGATAGCTGTCCGCGTCGTCCAGGTCGGTGGGAAAGGGCAGTACGGTTGGTGGTGTTTCGGTGGTGACAGCAGGATTCGGGGGGACAGGGACAGGGTGACGCGGTGGAATCGGGATGTGGGGGGAACTTTTTGGGTGGCTCCTGGTTTCCGGGGGAATTTCAGGGATATGGACAACGGTTGGTTCGGAACTTAGAAACTTGTCGATGTCCTGTTTAAAGAGATACCAGCCCGCAAAAACAAAGATCAGCAGCAGGAGCAAGAATAACGCAACAGTTTCCAGCTTCATGAGTTGGCCTCACCTGAGAGTGTATTTTCAGGAGATCGTTGCAAAGGGATGGTCTCCTTGTCTATAGCTTAGGTCAGCTGGTCCGGGCGGTCAATGTTGTTGCGGTCTGTTCTTAGGTCGTTGTGACTATGCGAGGGACAAGAACCTGGTGCAAGTGTTATTCTGACGGCCAGAGAATGAGCGTTTGAGTCCGGTTTTTCAGTTGTTGTTCAGAGAAAGAAAGGTAAATCCATGAAACGATTATTGCTTGGTTCGGTTCTTCTTTTGCTCCTGTTTGGTTGCGAGAGTACCCAGCAGAAGATGTATGATCTGAAAGCCGATACGGTTGGAACCCATCGAATTGTCGAGGTCTATACCGAAGCGGGAAGCAAGGTTGCGTCAATCGAAGACACAAAAATGCGGTTTGAAATGGTCGGCGAACGTTCGGTTCGCCTGTGGCTGGGCGATAAAAACGAGAAAGTCATGATCGGTAATATGGGTTTTATTATTCGCGATCTTTGACAGAAGTCTCCCGTGATATGTGAGCCACCAAGGCACCAAGAGGAGCAAAGGCACAAGCGAAGGCTTTCTTAACGCTGAGACGGAGAGAAAACCAACCGCTTTATGAGCTTAGACATAGAGTTTGCCTCTCTCCCTCTCTGCGCCTCTCCGTTAAAAGGATTTTCTTGGTGTCCTTGGTGCCTTAAGCGAATAAAGAGAGTGAGTGGCTATATTCAATTGGGAATCTCCCAGGGCGGGATTGCAGACCCTATGTCCTTTTCTATATCTCGCGTTTGAGAGGTATGGAGTTGTTTTTCAGCCCATATCTCAAAAAACATGCTATAACTCCACAGGGCATTCCATAACTCACAAGTGCGAGATATAGGAGGCGAGCATGTCCCGTAGTGGAGTCTTCAGTAAAACCCAAGCCGGCTATACAGCCTTTTATCCAGCCAGTCTGCCACCGGTGCCCGCAGTTAATATCGAGGGTGATCTGCAACTATTGCTCTCTGATGCGGATCGGGCGCTGGGGGCGTTGAATGTTGTCGTAACCGTTCTGCCCAACCCCGATCTTTTCGTCGGCATGTTTATTCAGAAGGAGGCGTTGCTTAGTTCGCAGATAGAAGGCACCCAATCTTCACTGGTGGATATTCTCGGTGTTGATGAGGAGCATGCCTCGACCGCTGATGTTGGAGAAGTCCTCAACTACGTTAAGGCGATGCGTCACGGGCTGAAACGGCTGCAAGAAGATGACTTTCCAATGTCGCTCAGGCTCATTCGCGAGATTCATGACGTCTTGATGCAGCAAGTGCGCGGTGGAGGGGGGAATTTGACGCCGGGCCAGTTTCGTACCATGCAAAACTGGATAGGGGGAAGCAGCCCCGCGAATGCCCGATTTGTCCCGCCACCACCGGGGGTCATGCAAGAGGCATTGAATGCCTTGGAGGTTTTCCTGCATGAGGAGGATACTCTCCCCCCATTGATCCGCTGCGCCCTGATCCACTATCAGTTTGAGACGATCCACCCCTTCAACGACGGCAATGGCCGGGTCGGGCGTTTGCTGATTACTCTGTATCTGGTTTGGAAGGGGATTCTTGACGAACCGATGCTCTATCTGAGTGCTTATCTCAAGGCGCATCAGCAGGAATATTATGATCGTCTGACCCAGGTACGGGTTGATGGTAACTTTGAGGGCTGGACGCGTTTTTTCCTGGAAGGCATCTGCGAAGTTTCACGCATGGTTATTGAAACAACCAAGCGTATTCAGGCTCTTGAGCGTGAGGAC
>JAJRWH010000011.1 GCA_024276935.1 Deltaproteobacteria bacterium | reverse complement strand
ATATGAATCTTGCTTGTCCGACGTCCTATTTCTCTAAAGCGGGACTGTACAGTTATATGACTCAGTTCCATCGTTTTCGACATACTTCGTGAACCGCCGTGTACGGAACCGTATGCACGGTGGTGTGGGAGGACGGCGGGGGTAACCCCGCCTCCTACCCGATTACAGTGATCCTATTCTTCGAGAATCCGTTCCAGGCGATCAAGGTCATTAACAACTTTCCACTGGCCACCACCGGCCTCAACTTTTTTCTTCCAGGCGTCAATTCGGTTCATATACTTTCGAGGATCGACAATATCCTTGCGTAGTTTTGTGACATTCAGGGCAACGACCTTGATGCCACTTAATTGGATCGGAAAATCACGCACGTAGCCCTTTTTAAGTTCTTCTTCCATGTCTGAATAGATGAGAATTGTTTTCTGACCGGCTCCTGTTTCATTGAGCCATTCAACGGCTTGCAGAATTCCACCTGAAATGTCGGTGTAAGAACTGGGCTTGACCGATTTGACGAACTTGTCGATGGTGAGGCGAAAGGCGCGTTTTTGTTCGTTGGAGACAGAAGGGCGACCATCAAAGTTGACCTTGTGAATAATATCTTTTTCGCTGAAGCTGCCGGTGTCGATACGGGCGACGGCCAGAGAGTCTCCCGGAGAAAGGGTTCCCAGCAGGTAATTGATGATGGCCTGGGCCTTACCCAGTTCGGTAGAGTAGGTTCCAGAGGTGTCGAGCAGCATATAAACGGCTCGAGAATGGCTGGTACTGTCAGTGCAGCCGGATAACAGCGTCAGGCTCAGGACCAGGAGGGCAAGATATCTCATGTGATCTTCTCCCTGTTTTTTTTCGTGGAAGGTGCTTCAACGTCCTGGGTGCGTTGTTGCCGTGCGGCCAGGATTCGTTCTTCGATCCAGAGTAACGTAAACACCAGCAGATCGTAACAGGCAACGATGAGTTGTCCCAGACGCTGACTGATGTTGCCGGTCAGGCGCAGGGTCCATGCAGTCAAACGCAACACCCAGGCTGCCAGGCGTCCGAATACGGTACGTGATGAATGAACAAAAGATTCAAGGGGGATCGCGACAAAGGCCAGGGCAAAGGGGAGAATGAAGCCCAGGACCATTTGGCCGACAGTCGGGATCAGACTATGCTGCGTCATGATGGCATCGACACCTGCCAGACTTTGACGCAAAGCCTCCATGTCGGCAGCGATCCGGTCACGCATGAATGCCAGGGCTGATTCAATTGCGGCCAGAATGGTCAGAATGCTGAAGGCAATCCAGGCCATCCTGATACGCATGCGGTCTTCCATGGTGCTGATCAGAGGGAAAAGTCGCGTGACGCGCAGAGACTCCATTAAAAACAGTCCCATTGAGCTTTCAACCAGAATAATGACCAATGCAGCAACATCACTGGTTTTAAAGTTACCGATATAGCTGCTGCCGCCAACCATTTCTGACATCGGCAAAGCGATCAGGTTAAAGTTGATGACGGCCCCGGCAATGGCAATCAGCATGACCAGTCCGGCAATCATGAATTGTGTCATGGCCGAGGATGCCAGGCGTTGCTCTGCGGTATCGGTCTGGCCAAGGGCCTGCTCATATTGTTGCATTCGGCCATCGATAAGGCTGGCCCGTTCTTTCAAGCTGGTGATTGAGCGATTAACCTTTTCGAGGGTACTGGTGAGTTGTCGCCAGGCCGGTTGCATTTTTTTGAGCAAACTGTGACGGGTGCCGCTGGCTTTTCGATATTCTTCCATGGCTGTTTTGTGGTGCCGATCGAGGCTGTGATTGATTTCACCGAGGATGGCGGCAACCCCCTTGCCGGACGGGTCAGGGATCTTGGCAACAGCTTCGACAGCACTCAGCCATTCGGGAGGCGAGGGGGGGAGCTCGGCACTGGCTCGGTAGTCAGCATCGATGCGCTCCAGTAATTCTGAAAGTTGGCGGTGAAATCCCGGATAGCTTTGCAGATCACGGTTGACGATCGATTCAACCCGTTGGAATTCACGCTCCAGTTCTCTTTCGGCATGCAACATGCCTTCAGCAAGCAAGACATCCCGGTTCCGTTGCTGCAATCTTTTTTCTGCCTGGAGAACAGAACGGGCACTCAGGCGCATGGCACTGGAGATGACCTTGAAGAAACTTGAGATTGCGCGATGAGCCGGTTTGCGAGCCAGATAGAGCAGAAGCAGGATTGCTGCAATGGTCAGAATCAGGACGGATGGAGAAGAAAAGAATTCGACAGACATCAGCACTCTCCTTACATTGATAAGGACACGGGGCCTCGCCTGCGGACCCCTCCAGCCTGACAGCAGACTGTGATCATACCAGAAAAGGTGAACGAAATAACAAGAAATAATCAACGGGCAAATTCTCATGAAGGGAGGGGCCATGAGAAATTAATAACGATTCTGTTTGGCAAGGGGAAAAACATGGGGTATATTTTCAGCCACGCAGACAATCCCTTTGTTTATATCACCGTCAACGGAGGTTTTTTATGACTATGATTCGTTCAGTTCTTTTTTGTACCTTGTTGATTTTTTGTACGATGCCCGCTTTTGCCGACGAGACAGTTTCTCTGAAACTTGGCTATCAAACACTGACCCCCAGTGGAACTCTTGCCGGGGCCAAAAATGGTGTCGGAACCCGCATTGATATCGAAAGAGACATGAACCTGGATGACAATGAAGACTTGACCGCTGAACTGGCCTTCCAGCTTGGGCGGTCACGCTTGTCGCTGGGTTATTTGCCGATGGAATATGTCGGAACGGGAACCCTGACGGTAACGGGTACCTACAATGGTCGTACGATTACCGCGTCAGATACTGTCCGGACAAAAGTGAAGCTGGATCTTTACGAGCTTGGGTACACCTTTAATCTGATCAATCTTGATGATGGACCGATTCGTTTTCAACTGGGACCTGAACTGGCTGTCAAGGTGGTTGATGCCGAAGTTGATTTTACGGATGTGACCGCCGGTTTTACCGAGCATGACAGTGCAACAGTGCCGATTCCTACTTTGGGGGCCCGTACCCGGGTCGGCCTGTCTGATTTTCTCGCGGTTACGGCACGGGTTGGTTATATGGAATATGATGGCAACAGCTTTATGGATGCCGAAGCACAGCTTGAATTTTCGCCCGTTCCTCTTGTCGGGATCTATGGGGGATACCGCACTTTCAACCTTGATGTGGACGAAACTGATTTAACGGTCGATGTTGATTTCAGCGGGCCTTTCGCCGGGGTTTTTGTTCGTTTTTAATCAAGCTGCAGATTTTTGCAGGAGCAGAGTGCTGAATTCATTGTGCATCTGATTGATAATCAGCTTGAACCCAAGCTGTTGATAACGCTGTCTGACATCAAAATTGTACTCCCAGAGGATGCCAGACAAAAGAAGGTACCCATTCGGTCGAATGCGTGACCCGAGATTTACGGCGACATCCAGCAGGATGTCGCCGTAAATATTTGCCAATCCGAGGTCAAAATCTGTTTCAGTCAGATTTTCCAGTGATCCCAGACAGTGTTCAATCTGATCCTCTAGCTGGTTCAGTTGAGAATTGCGTTGGCAGGCAGCGACAGCCGCTGGTTCGATATCAACACACCAGGCTTTTTCGGCGCCAAGGAGCAAGGCGGCAATACTGAGGATACCGGTGCCACTACCAAAATCGAGAATTCTGGCCTGTTTTTGCAGGTCGAGAGTCTCAATGATTTCGAGGCAGTGGCGGGTGGTTTCATGTTCTCCCGATCCGAAAGCACCACGTTCCAGCCAGAGCGCGATGCGCCCGTTGGGAACCCTGGACCCCGGCGCCAAAATACTCAGGTGTTGACCGATGTTCAATGGAGAGAATGCTGTTCTGCCGCTCATGCAATATCTTCTGGGACGATTTTCAGGTGACACACAAATAGTCCTGTCCTTCTGCCATTCCGTGTGAGTCGCAATAATCCCGAATCTGTTGACGGGCTCCCCTGGTCCCGACGCAAACCAGAATAAATGGAGGGTTTGTCGGGATTTGTGCCGGTGCAATGACCTGGGCCTGATGAATCTTCTGACAAATTTTTTTCGGATCAACATCAATCCATCCACAGACGTTGATTTCCTCCCGGGCCAAAACCTTGCGCCAGAGTTTTCCTTCCAGTCCGGCGCCCCAAAGCCAGACCTGACTGGTGTCGGCCAGCCAGCGGCGACGCAGAAAGTGTGCCTTGCATTTGCGGAAAGCGTCAAGGGTGCAATGAGCGGCAGTTCGAGTCAAACGTTGTGGTCGGTCACGCCAATAGAGCAAAGTCTGTGGCAAGCGCGCAAAACGGGCGCCGGTTTCGGCCATTCGTAACCACAGATCGTAATCTTCAGCCCAGTCCATGACCCGATAGCCACCCAGATTGCAGACTTTCTGTTTACGGTACATGACACTGGGATGAGCAAAGGGGGATTCGACAAAAAGATCACGCTCAATCTGTTGATGATCAAGCAGGGCATTCTGCCATTTTTCATAGGCCAGCATGCCCTCTTGCAGGCGAGGGCGTGGAAAATGACGAACCCGGCAAGCCAGCAGGTCCAGCTGCGGGTTTTGCTGCATGGTTGAATACTGGTATTCAAGCCGTTGGGGATGGCAGATGTCATCTCCATCCATTCGGGCAACCAGCGGAGCCAGGCATTGCTCCAGACCAAAATTCAGAGCTGCAACCAGACCTGTTGCCGGACGTTTGAATATTTTCAGTCGTGAATCTTTGCGGGCCTCTTGTTGCAGAATCGAAAAGGTGGTGTCCGTTGACCCATCATCAACTGCGATCAGTTCCCAATCGGCAAATGTCTGACGGAACAGCGAATTGAGTGCCGCAGGAAGTGAGCTGGCTTCATTTCGCAGAGGTAAAAGAATCGAAACCTTTGGCGGCATCACAGACCATTGTGGCGGAGCAGCAACAGCAGCAGGGTATAACTGACCGCAGAACAGAGAGTCGAGAGCATCACGATTGATCCAGCCAGTTCTGCATCGGCTTTTAACTGGTGGGCCATTATATAAGTTGCGGTTGCTGCAGGTGTCCCGGCCAGGAGAATCCCGATGCCAAGATCCGTACCGGTAACGCCGCCCGCTACCAGTAACAGTGCCGCGACAGCAGGCATGCCGATCAATTTCAACAGGGTTGCGATTCCGGCTGATTGCAGGTCGCCTTTGAGGCGCTGTAAAGAAAAAGACCCCCCGATAGCAAGGAGAGCCAACGGTAGCGTTAAACCAGAAACAATGCCAAGGCTGCGATTGATGATCATTGGAACCGGCAGGCTGAAATAGCTCCAGATAATGCCGAGAAACGATGATAGGATTAACGGATTGAGCAGGATCTCACGAAGCCAGTTCTGGCTTGGCCCGTCGGTCTGGTTGTTTCTTTGGGGCCAGATCAGGGCAATGATGGCGAATAAGTTAAGTACCGGGACCAGAAAGCCCATCAGGATGCTGGCCCTGGTCAAGCCTGACTCACCATAAGCATTCAGGCAGATTGCCAGGCCGATGTAGGCAAGATTTCCCCGAAAACTCCCCTGGCTGAAACTGCCAGTGCTTTGAGGTGTGTAGCTTCTGAATTTGGCGTAAAAATAGCTGATCAGGAACAGGCAGACGATTGTCAGAGAAGAACCGATAACCAGCGGTCCGTTGAAATAACTGGCGAAATCGGCTTGAGATATTTTGTGAAAAAGCAGGATCGGTAAAAAAACAACGTAAACCAGCCGATTTGTCTGTTGGGTGAAGTGATCATCAAACAGACCAACCCGGCGCAACAGAACTCCAAGACCGATGACCAGAAAAACGGGTAGAACGATCGTTACTGTTTCAAAAAAAAGTGTCATGCAACCTCCGGTTTAAGCCCGGAGAATAACCCAGTTTTTTTGAAAGGGCCAACAAAAACGGTTGTAAATGACTGTGTAGGATTAAGAAAAGCGAACCCTGAAGAGGGTTCACCCTGGTTGCAGAATATTACAAACATTGGCCCTGCTCTGGACAAGCCCTTCTGGTGAGTGTAGAATATTCGACATGTTTGTTGGCCTGCTGGATCGCAGGGACTATTGAGGATGAAAACAGGGTTTTCCTATGTCAGACAGAACCATCCATTTAAAAAGATTTACATTATCGCGTCAAAATGTGTTGCGTCTGTTGATTCTTCTTGTCCTGATCAGCAGTATTACTTCGCTGCATTACCTGACAACGACTGACCGTGCCCATATTCATGATATTTATCGACGACTCTATTTTATTCCGGTGATTCTGGGAGGAATCTGGTTCGGCCTGCGCGGTGGTTTTGGCAGTTCATTACTGGTTTCGGTCGTTTATGCTCCGCATGTTGTGTTCCAATGGGGGAGTGTCCCCGGAGTGCATCCGGAACAGTATCTTGAAATACTGCTCTTCAATATCATCGGGGTGATAACCGGCTCACTTTCGTCTCGGGAACACCAGCAGCGATTGCGTGCCGAAGCCTCGGCGCAACGACTGGCCGGGAGTTTTGCCAAGCTACGCGAGCAGGCAGATATGATTCTGGAAATTGAAGATCAGCTGCGTCGGGCTGATCGTTTGACAGCCCTGGGTGAACTTTCTGCCGGTATGGCCCACGAAATTCGTAATCCTCTCGGCTCAATCCGGGGAACGGCAGAAATATTGCGAGATGCTTTTGAGCCCGATAATAAATATGCTGAATTTACCGCCATTCTGATGAAGGAAGTTGATCGGCTGAATCAGGTTCTGGAAGATTTTCTGCGGTTTGTGCGTCCTGAGCCCTCGGACCTGTCGCGCTTTTTGCCTGCCGAGACCTTACAGGAAGTTCTTCAGCTTGGTGAAGTTCAGGCACGTAAGGCCAAGGTAAATATTCTGGCAGAAATCCCCGAGTTGCCAGAAACAGAAGGGGAGGCGGGTCAGTTCAAGCAGGTGTTTCTCAATCTGATTCTGAATGCAGTACAAGCCATGTCAGAAGGGGGCCAGCTTCATATAACTGCCGAGGTTTGTGATCGCTGGGTAATTTGCCGTTTTATTGATAATGGGCCCGGAATACCAAAAGAAAATCTGGAACGGATCTTTAACCCGTTTTTTACCACAAAACAGGAAGGTACCGGTCTTGGTCTGGCAATTACCAGCCGGATTGTTGAAAATTCTGGTGGGCGGATCAAGGTTGAAAGTGAACCTGGTCAAGGCACAACCTTTACTCTGAAACTCAGAGTTATGACAGCTGCGGGAGATGAGAATGAAGAAGAAAATACTGGTCATTGATGACGATGTTTCCTTGCGCAGGGTGGTTGAGTTCAATCTTGATCAGGCCGGTTATGAAGTGCTGTCTGCGGGAACCGGCAATGAAGGGCTGGAATTATTTCAACGGCATCGTCCCCCTTTGGTTATTACCGATGTTCAAATGCCGGGAATCAGTGGCTATGAAGTACTGGAAAAGATCAAAGAGGCGGATGCCGATACTCTGGTTATGATGATCACCGCGTTCAGTTCGGTAGAAAATGCCGTCGAGGCAATCAAACAGGGGGCTTATGATTATGTCACCAAACCGTTCAGTCGTGATCAGCTGGTTCTTGCCGTTGCCAAAGCCTTTGAGTACCGTGGGCTCAGACGGGAAAATCTGCAGCTGAAAACAGCCCTTGAAGACAAGGGTGGATACGAAATCATTGGCAACTCAAAAGCGATGGAACGTCTTTTACAGCGGGTTGAAAAGGTTGCGTCAAGTCAGGTGTCGGTCTTGTTGAGTGGTGAAAGTGGAACAGGTAAGGAGGTTATTGCCCGTGCCCTTCATCGCGGATCAGAGCGTTCGACAGGGCCTTTCATTGCCGTCAACTGTGCAGCGATTCCCAAAGACCTGATTGAAAGCGAACTTTTTGGTCATATCAAGGGTTCTTTTACCGGTGCAATCAAGGATCGTCAGGGCAAGTTTTCACTGGCCAATGGCGGGACTCTGTTTCTGGATGAGATTGGTGAACTGCCGCTTGAATTGCAGCCGAAATTATTACGTGCTCTGCAGGAACATGAGTTTGAACCAGTGGGTGGACAGACTGAGTCTGTTGATGTTCGGGTGATCGCGGCGACCAATCGTGATCTCGAAATTGAAATGGAAGAGGGCCGTTTTCGGGAAGATCTCTATTACCGCCTGGCGGTGGTTCCGCTGGTTTTGCCTCCATTACGTGAGCGTGAGGGGGATATCCCCTTGCTTTTTGATTATTTTCTGCGCAAGCATGAAGCCAGTGCAACTGTTGTTGTCGATGATGAGGTCCTTGCCCAGTTCAATAAATACGCCTGGCCCGGTAATGTTCGGGAAATGGAAAATATCGTCGAGCAGATGTTGATTTTGCGTCAGGATGATCGGCTGAGGATTGACGATCTGCCCGCGCGGATCAGTCGTAGGGGGGCTCCTGCCAATGGCGTTCTCAACTTGCCGGACGAAGGTTATTCACTGGAAGATCTGGAGCGGGAAGCGGTTGTCATTGCGCTGAAAAAATGCAACTGGAACAAAACGAAGGCAGCTGAATTCTTACGAATTCCACGCCACACATTGCTCTACAGGTTGGAGAAATATGCGATTCATCCCGATTAGTATTTGCCTGATCCTTTCTCTTGTTCTGTTTGTGCCCGCACCCGGTCTGGCAGCACAGCGCGAGACTGCGGTAGTCAAGGCGGTTGCGCACGCCCGTCGAGCCGTGGTGAATATCCGGACTGAGCAGATTGTGCGAAGAAACAGGTCTCCTTTTGGTTTTGGTGATTCTTTTTTCGACCAGTTTTTCCGTGAGTTGTTGCCCCCGGCCAATATGCCCCGTCAGTCGTTGGGATCAGGTGTCATTATTGATGCGCAGGGCCATGTTTTAACCAATGCCCATGTTATTGCCAAGGCATCGAAGATATTTGTTGCTTTGCCGGATCGGCGGGATGAACTGGAAGCTCGGTTGGTCGGGGCCGATGAACGGCTTGATCTTGCGGTCTTGCAGATCGAAAAAAAAGAAAACTGGCCTTTTCTGCCTCCGGCTCGTTCCGATGACCTGATGCTGGGTGAAACTGTTATTGCCATTGGCAATCCTTTGGGGCTGGGGCATTCGATCACGACCGGAATCGTCAGCTCTGCCGCGCGAAAAATTGAGCTTGAAGAAGGGGTTTCTTCAACCTTTATCCAATCCGACGCCTTGATTAATCCGGGTAATTCTGGTGGTCCGCTGATCAATATTAATGGTGAACTGATCGGAATCAATACCGCAATTGCCCGTCAGGCCCAGGGAATCGGTTTTTCAATCCCGATTAATACCGCTAAGCGTGTTTTGGGTGAACTGATCGAATACGGTCAGATTCGACCCGCCTATCTGGGTATTCTGCCGGGTGAGGTTGGTGATTCATATGTTTCCAAAACCGGTGGTCGCGGCGTCCTGCTGGTTGATTTTCTGGAAAAGTCACCTGCACGAAAAGCGGGGTTGAAGATTGCTGATGTTATTCAGGCAGTCAACGGCATAGAGGTTTCGAATATCAGTGAATTCAATACCCAGCTTGCCGCCTATCCACCTGGCAGCAAGGTTGAATTTCTCTTGCAGCGCGGGCTGAAAAAAGTGCGTTATCATGTCGTTCTCACCTACTTGTCCGATGCTCGCCTGATGGCTTATACTCGCCGGATGTTTGGGATGGCCTTTGTCGCCGGAAATAGTGGTTTACAGGTCTCTTCTGTCGAAAAAAAATCTTCTGCCGAGCGTGCCGGAATAGAACCAGGTGATATAATTGTAGAAATTGCTCATCGCAAGGTGCCGGATCTTGACAGTTTGCGGCACTTGATGGCAATTCTTCTGGGGCGTGAACCTCTGGCATTTCTTGTTGTGCGTGATAATCGTGGATACCTGCTGCAGTTGCCGCAGGATTGAAGGATATTGACTGATGAAAAAGACTTTCCTGTTGTTGCTTCTCCTCGTTTTTTCTGCTTTGCCTGCGTTGGCAGGAACTGACCGTCCACAACAGCCCCACGGAATTGTGACCGCCGGTCTTGTTGCTCCCGATTTCACGTTGGAAAACATGCAGGGAGAAAAAATACATCTTTCCCAATTGCGGGGTAAGGTTGTTATCGTCAATTTTTGGGCAAGCTGGTGTCCGCCCTGTAAGCGAGAAATGCCTTCGATGGAGGTTTTGCATAAAACCTTCAAGGATGACGATCTGGTTTTGTTGGCAATCAATGTTGAGAAAGATGGTCGCAAGGCGGTTGCCAGGTTTTTGCAGGAATCCCCTTACACCTTTCCCATTCTGCTGGATGATCAGGCCAAGGTGCAGAATCTCTACGGAGTCTTTCAGTTCCCGGAATCGTTTATTATCGACCGCAACGGTGTTGTTGTGAAAAAGGTAATAGGTGCTGTGCACTGGATGGGTGGTGATATCTACAATCTGCTCCACTTTATGGTTAAAGGCTGACAAGTATGCAGGCTGCTGCTGATATCACACTCTGGGTTGCTTTTTATGCGGGCGTCCTGTCTTTTTTTTCGCCCTGTGTTTTGCCCCTGATTCCGAGCTATCTCACGTACATTTCCGGCTTGTCATTCAACCAACTCAGTGATGCTCATCCGGGCGCCCGAATCCGGATGACGATCATGGCCCATTCACTGGTCTTTATCCTTGGATTTTCCCTGGTTTTTATTTCCCTGGGAGCCTTAGCCGGGCTGGCCTCGGCAACTTTTCAACTGCATTTACGGGAAGGGCTTGGCTGGCTCCAGAAAATCGGGGGCATCCTGATCTTTCTGTTTGGAATCCATCTGAGTGGCCTTTTTCACTTTGGTGTTTTGCTCGGGGAACGTCGCTTTCATCTGCGGAACAAGCCTTCCGGTTTTATCGGTACCCTGATTGTCGGGATCGCCTTTGCCGCGGGCTGGACCCCCTGTATCGGACCCATTCTGGGGGCCATCCTCGCTATTGCAGCCAGCAGTTCCGGAGGGGCCGGACGCGGGATTTTGCTGCTGGCAGTCTATTCAGCCGGTCTTGGCCTGCCATTTCTGATTTCAAGTGGTCTGTTTCACTGGTTTCTCAATTTCTTTGACCGGTTTAAAAAGCATATTCGCCTGGTCGAGGTTCTGACCGGGGTGATGCTGATGGCCGTTGGTGTACTGCTCTTTTTTGACCTGTTCCCACGCATCACCGGTTTTCTTTACCGTTATCTGCCCGCCTCTCTGGGCTGACCCCTGATTTTGCAGACTGTTATAGATATCCCTTGACAATACAGCCGTCGATCTGTATTTTGAAATCCGTTTTCAATATCGAGATCGACAGCCGTGTTGTGGAGTATCCGGGATGAAAAAACAGGAAGAGCTTTTTCTGGATTATCTGACCCGCAAGAGGTTGAAAAATACCAGTCAGCGGATGATCATTCTCAAAGCATTTTTACGCCAGGACTCGCATTTGTCGACCGAAGACTTTTATCTGCAACTTCGCAAGAAACATCCGGGAATCGGCTACGCGACAGTTCATCGCACTCTCAAATTGTTTGCCGAGTGTGGCATTGCCGCCGAGCGAAATTTCGGTGACGGTCAGATGCGCTTTGAAGTCAGGCACGATAATGAACACCATGATCATCTGGTGTGTACCGAGTGTGGTCGTATCATCGAATTTGAAAATCAGCAGATTGAACAGTTGCAGCTGGATGTTGCACAAAAACATAATTTTTTTATCAAAGATCATCGGCTTGAGCTTTACGGTCTTTGTCAGGCTTGTTTTTCCAACGACCAGGGAAATATCTGATCAATATGCATGAAGAATCACAAAATCCTCGAATTGTACTGGTTGGTAATCCCAATGTCGGCAAGAGTGTCTTGTTCAACGTTCTGACCGGTTCGTACACCATGGTTTCCAACTATCCGGGAACCTCGGTCGAAGTTTCGAGCGGGCGCTGCCGGATTGAAGGACGCAGTTACGAAGTTCTTGATACGCCCGGCATGTATTCGCTGATGCCGATCACCGAAGAGGAAAGGGTTGCCAGAAAAATTCTTTTGACCGATCGGCCAGATGTTCTGTTGCATGTTGTTGATGCACGCAACATCGAACGGATGTTGCCGATGACCCTGCAACTGATCGAAGCTGGCTTGCCTGTCATTCTGGTGGTCAATATTCTTGACGAGGCAGAACGTCTCGGCATGCATTTCGATCTGGCACAGCTCCAGAAGAATCTGGGAATCCCGGTTGTCGGGACTGTGATGAAACGTCGCCAGGGTCTGGATGAACTGCAACAGGCCATTGCGGCCTGCAAGGAACCGACAGCTTCGTTCGAACCTTACGCTGTTGATCTTGAGACCGATATTGCACGTCTGGCCAGTCTTTTGACGGGTGACTATCCATTGGGAACCAGGGCAACGGCAATTCTGCTGATGCAGAAAGATGCTGAAGTTGAGGAAATGGTGCGGGCAGAAGAGGGCGACGGGTTTCCCTTGATCGCTCCGGTGCTGCGTGAAATCCAGTTTGCACGCCGGGCTGATCTGAATTTGCAGATCAGTCTCGAACGGAAGCGAATGACCCGTAAAATGCTGGATGGGGCCCTGCAGCAGGATGAAGACGAGCACCCCTCATTTGGCGAGATGCTGTCACGCTGGGCCATGAGTCCGATCAGTGGTGTGCCGATTCTGTTGCTGGTGCTCTATTTCGGTCTTTATCAGTTCGTCGGTAACTTTGGTGCCGGGACGCTGGTCGATTTTCTCGAAGGTGTTCTGTTTGAGAAATATATCAACCCGGCGGTGATCGGTTTTTTGCATAATTTGACAGATATCTACTGGTTACGTGAGCTGCTGGCCGGGGAATATGGACTCTGGACCCTGGGAGTACGTTATGCGATCGCGCTGGTTTTGCCCATTGTCGGGACCTTTTTCCTGATTTTCTCCCTGCTTGAAGATACCGGCTACTTTCCTCGTCTGGCGATGCTGGTTGATCGTTTGTTTAAACAGATCGGTTTGTCCGGGCGAGCGGTCATTCCGATGGTTCTTGGCTTTGGTTGCGATACCATGGCCACGATGGTGACCCGGACTCTGGAGACGCGGCGCGAACGTGTCATTGCGACGGTTCTGCTTGCCCTTGCTATCCCTTGCAGCGCTCAATTGGGAGTTATTCTGGGCCTGCTTTCCATTGTTCCTGGTGCATTGATGGTCTGGCTGGTTGTGATGATCGGTATTTTTCTGTTGATCGGGTTTCTTTCTGCCCGGGTTTTACCTGGTGAGAATCCGGTTTTCTATATGGAAATTCCACCGATGCGTTTGCCGCAACTGCGCAATGTCATGGTGAAAACCCTGACCCGAATGCAATCCTACTTTCTTGAGATTCTGCCCCTGTTTTTGATCGCTTCGATCATTCTGTGGGCGGGCAAGATGAGTGGAGTTCTGGATCTGGTGGTGAAGGGCATGACTCCGGTTGTTACCGCTATCGGTTTGCCTCCCGATGCCTCGGCAGCCTTTATCTTTGGTTTTTTTCGCCGGGATTTTGGTGCCGCAGGTCTTTATGATCTGCAAACTGCCGGATTGCTCAACCCGGCGCAGTTAACTGTTGCTGCGGTCACTCTTACTCTGTTTGTTCCCTGCATTGCGCAGTTTTTGATGATGAAAAAGGAACGAGGTCTTAAAACTTCATTGCTGATTTTTGTTTTTGTTTCAGTCCTGGCCTTTGCAACAGGGTGGGCATTGAATACATTTTTGCTGGCAACCGGGATTTTGTCATGATTTGTGGTTACTGCGCGAAAGAGATTCCCGATAAGGTCGGTTTGAATTCTTGTGGTGGTTGCGGCAGCCGTTGTCGCAAGGTACATTGTCCCTATTGCGGCTACGCAAATCCTGCGCCGAGCAAATTTCTCGAGCGTTTCTTGCAGCCGAAACCAAAGAAGGATGATTGCTGATGGAAAAGCTTTCTCCCCATGCGGAAGAGATTCTGGAATCTCTCTGGATCGCGACGGTCGAAGAAGACGAAGTGGGTTGCCTGCTGAGTGATCTTGACCTGGGCGATGAAGATGCAGCCTTGAACGAACTGGTCAGGCTGGCCTATGTAGAAACCCGTGCCGATCGACTCTATTTACGCAAGGAAGGTCGACCTGAAGCCGAAATGACTGTCCGGAGGCATCGTCTGGCTGAACGGTTGATGATGGATATTCTGGATATTCAGGGCGAAAAAGGAAACGATCAGGCCTGTGAGTTTGAACATCTGCTCCACGAAGGAGTCGATACCAAAATCTGTACCCTGCTGAATCATCCGATCACCTGTCCGCATGGCAAACCCATTCCACCTGGGCCTTGTTGTGAGGAGGCCCGTAAAAAGGGGGAACCCGGTGTGGTTCCTCTGACCGAATTGAAGGCGGGGCAATCGGGTGAAATCGCCTATCTGGCAATCAGCGATGCCCAGAAGATGCAGAAACTGATGAGTATGGGGGTGCTGCCGGGTAACCGCCTTGTCCTGGTGCAGCGTTTTCCCAGTTATGTTTTCAAGGTCGGTCACAGTCAGTTTGCTGTCGATGATGTCCTGGCCCGTGAAATCCATATTCGGGATGAACGCTGAGATCAGCAGAATATAACTTTTCACCACTTGAGTCTGCCCCCTTTTTTATATATAATCGCCGCCTTCACTGACTGATGATACCGCTCCGCCCCATCCGCCCTTTGTGGCTGGTGGGGCGGTCATATACCCGCAGCAGGAGTCAAGATGTTCCGCGAGCCCAAAGAGACCGTCAAAGATCTACAGGAGAAACTCGCCGAGCTTTGGAAGTATCTCGATATCCCGGCCAAGAAGGAACGGGTCGCCGAACTTGAAGCTGAAATTGCCCGTCCCGGGTTCTGGGATATGGGTGATCAGGCGCAGGATCTGTTGCGCGAACGAACCAGCTTGCAGAAAATTGTTGAAAACTGTGAAGAGGTTCAGCAGCAGCTTGAAGATGCCGAAGTTCTGATCGAACTGGGTGAAGAATCGGCTGATCAGGATTCACTCGATGAGCTGAATGAGCTCCTGCCACAGCTGGCGAAGCAGGTCGAGAAAATGGAATTCGCCCGCATGTTGTCCGGCCCCCATGACGCAAACAATGCCACCTTGAGCATCAATGCTGGCGCGGGGGGGACCGAGGCCCAGGACTGGGCCGAAATGCTGCTGCGGATGTATTTACGCTACTGTGAGCGGCGCGGGTTTAAAACCGAGATGACCGAGTATCAGGCTGGTGATGATGCGGGGATCAAAAGTGCGACCTTCAGTGTCGTGGGTGACTTTGCCTATGGTTATTTACGGGCTGAAAACGGAATTCACCGTCTGGTTCGCATCTCGCCTTATGATTCGAGTGCCCGTCGACATACCTCATTTTGCTCGGTTTTTGTTTTTCCCGAGCTTGACGATTCCATTGAAATCGAAGTTGAAGACAAGGATATCAAGGTCGATACTTTCCGGGCCAGTGGCGCCGGTGGTCAGCACATCAACAAAACCGATTCGGCAATTCGGATCACCCACATCCCCAGCGGGATTGTCGTGGCCTGCCAGAACGAACGCAGTCAGCACAAAAACCGGGCGACGGCGATGAAGCAACTTAAAGCGCGTCTCTATGAACAGGAAATGCGCAAAAAAGAGGAAGAGGCCGCCGCTTTTTCAGAAGACAAAAAAGAAATCGGTTGGGGCAGTCAGATTCGCAGCTATGTCCTGCATCCTTACCGCATGGTCAAGGATCACCGGACCAACTTTGAAGTTGGCAACACCGATGCGGTGTTGGATGGTGATCTGGATGGCTTTATCGAGGCCTTTTTACTGGGCGAAAAAGACTAGAAAACGGCCCCGGCGGGAAACGAACGCCGGGGCCGTTTTTTTTATAAGCGATTCTTGACGAGGGGGGAGGTTTCAGATAGATTCGCCGGTTAAATTCGGACCTGACCCCAGGCAGGCCGTTACGCTAAAGGAGATTGAGAATGAATGACCCCGACATCCCGGTAGGACTCACCTTTGACGATGTGCTTCTGGTACCGGCCCATTCCGAGGTATTGCCCAAGGAAGCGGACCTGACAACGCGTTTGACAGAAAAAATCGTGCTGAATATTCCATTGCTGTCGGCGGCGATGGACACGGTGACCGAATCACGGACCGCTATCTGTATGGCACGTGAAGGGGGGATGGGGATTATTCATAAGAATATGTCACCGACATCACAGGCCCGTGAAGTGGATCAGGTCAAAAAATCGGAAAGTGGCATGATTGTCGACCCGATCACCATGGAGCCTGATCAGAAAATATATGAAGCGCTGGAAATGATGAAGCGCTATCGTATTTCCGGGGTGCCGGTAACCAAAAATGGCAAGCTGGTCGGGATTATGACCAATCGGGATCTGCGCTTTGAAACCAATCTCGATCAGCCGATTGCCAATGTCATGACCAGGAAAAACCTGGTGACAGTGCCGCCTGGAACAACTCTTGAGGAAGCCAAAAAGCATCTGCACGAGCACCGGATTGAAAAACTGCTGGTGGTTGATGCAGATTTTGCGCTCAAAGGGCTGATTACCATCAAGGATATTGAGAAGGTGCGCAAGTATCCTCATGCCTGTAAAGATGATCTTGGCCGCTTGCGGGTTGGAGCTGCGGTCGGGGTTGGTGATGATCTTGAAGAAAGAACGGCCGCACTGGTCGAAGCCGGAGTTGATCTGATCGTCGTAGACACCGCACACGGCCATTCACAGGGGGTTCTGGATGCGATCGCCCGCGTTCGGCGCGATTATCCCGAGTTGCAGCTGATGGCCGGGAATATCGCCACCGGCAAGGCGGCCAGTGCCCTGATCAAGGCCGGGGTCAATGCGGTCAAGGTCGGTATCGGACCAGGTTCAATCTGTACCACCCGGGTTGTAGCCGGAGTCGGTGTGCCGCAGATCACCGCGATTCGTGAGGTGGCCAAAATTACTCATGCCGCCGGGATCCCGTTGATTGCAGACGGGGGGATCAAGTTTTCAGGTGATTTGCCCAAGGCGATTGTTGCCGGGGCCGACATCATTATGATCGGGTCGTTGTTTGCCGGAACCGATGAGTCCCCCGGTGAAACGATTCTCTATCAGGGGCGAACCTATAAATCCTACCGTGGCATGGGCAGTATCGGGGCGATGAAGCAGGGCAGTAAAGATCGCTATTTCCAGAGTGACGAAAAAGATGTCAAGCTTGTTCCCGAAGGGATAGAAGGTCGCGTTCCCTATCGTGGGCCCTTGTCAGACAATATCCATCAATTGATGGGTGGCCTGCGCTCAGGAATGGGGTATACCGGGTGTCGCACAATCGGAGAGTTGCAGCAAAATGGTCAGTTTGTCCGTATCACCAACGCCGGTCTGCGCGAATCGCATGTCCATGATGTGACCATCACCCAGGAATCACCGAATTATCGTCTTGAACGGAATAATTGATGTCTGACATTCACAGTGAAAAAATCCTGATCCTCGATTTTGGCTCCCAGTACACTCAATTGATCGCACGCCGTGTGCGCGAGGCGCACGTCTACTGCGAGCTGCATCCTTTTGATATGGGGCTCGAAGAAATCAAAGCCTTTGGTGCCAGGGGTATTATTCTTTCAGGGGGGCCCAAGTCGGTTTATGAAGAGGGCGCGCCGCAAATTGCCGAAGAACTTTTTGATCTGGGAGTACCGGTTCTTGGCATTTGTTACGGAATGCAGCTGATGAGCCGCCATTTTGGTGGCCAGGTGATTGCTGCGGGCAAGCGCGAATATGGCCACGCAGAATTGATGGCTGAAGGCAGCCCTGGTCCTTTGTTCGACGGGTTTTTCATTGACGGCAGCAGCCCGGTCTGGATGAGCCATGGTGATCATGTCGAGACCATGCCGCAGGGTTTTGAGACGGTCGCTCATACGACCAATGCCCCGGTCTGTGCCATTCAGAACCTTGCCAAAAATCTCTATGGTGTTCAGTTCCACCCCGAGGTCAACCATACGCCGCGTGGGGAGCAGTTGCTCGATACTTTCGTCCGGCAGATCTGTGGCTGTACCGGGCAATGGACTCCGGGCAAAATTATTGAAGATGCCATCGCCCGTATTCGCGAGCAGGTTGGCAGTGAAGAGGTTATTCTCGGGCTTTCCGGAGGGGTTGATTCGTCGGTGGCAGCGGCTTTGATTCATCGTGCTATCGGCAATCAGTTGACCTGTGTTTTCGTTGATAACGGTTTACTGCGTCTGGGTGAGGGTGATCAGGTGATGACAACCTTCGCCGAGAACCTTGGGGTCAAGGTGATTCGGGTTGATGCTGAAGAGCGTTTTCTGGCCAAGCTGGCCGGAGAGGCCGACCCGGAAAAAAAACGCAAGATTATTGGCAATCTGTTTGTCGATATCTTTGAAGAAGAGTCAAAAAAACTTGCCAATGCCCGGTGGCTGGCCCAGGGGACCATCTATCCTGATGTGATCGAATCGGCCGGAGCCAAAACCGGTAAGGCCCATAATATAAAAAGCCACCACAATGTAGGGGGGCTTCCTGATTATATGACGCTCAAGTTACTCGAGCCCCTGCGTGAAATGTTCAAGGATGAGGTTCGTGCCGTGGGCGAAGAACTGGGCCTGCCGCATCGCATGGTCTGGCGGCATCCTTTTCCGGGGCCGGGGTTGGGGGTACGTATCCTGGGTGAGGTCAAAAAAGAGTACTGCGATATTTTGCGTCAGGCCGATGCCATCTACATCGAAGAGCTCTATGCCAGTGGTCACTACGACAAAATCAGCCAGGCTTTTGCGGTTTTCCTGCCGGTCAAGAGTGTTGGCGTGATGGGGGACGGTCGCACCTATGAATATGTTGTTGCTCTGCGAGCCGTTGAAACCAGGGATTTCATGACTGCGGGCTGGTATCCGATGCCTTATGATGATTTGGCGCGGATCAGTGGCCGGATTATCAACGAGGTCAAGGGAATCAACCGTGTGGCCTACGATATTTCAAGCAAACCGCCAGCGACGATCGAGTGGGAATAGGTTTTTTGGCGATTCCGTCATCAGCTGTTCTGCCTGATTGGAGCCGCTGATTCAGGTTGACGAAAAGAATGAATATATACGATCTGATTGTTGTTGGTGGTGGACCTGCTGGCACCTTTGCCGCAGGATTTGCTGCTTTACAGGGTCAGCGGGTTTTGTTGCTTGAGAAAAACCGACGTTGTGGTGCCAAGGTTCTGATTACCGGAAAAGGGCGCTGCAATATCACCCATGCCGAATATGAACCCCGGCGGTTTGTCGAGCCTTTCGGAAAAGACGGACGGGCGTTGCTGACGGCACTCTATGCTTTTGGTGTAGAACAAACGGTTGATTTCTTCGAACAACGCGGTTTGAAGTTGGTCACCGAGCGTGGCGGCCGAATTTTCCCGGCTCAAGGTGATGCGGTATCGGTGCAGAGGATTCTGCAACGTTTTCTCGCCGAGGCGGGCGTTGAAGTCCAGACTCTCTGTCAGGTGAAAAAAATTCACCAGGCCGGCGGAAGAATCGATTCGGTTGTTACCTCGCGGGGGAATTTTAACGCTGCCAATTATGTTGTTGCGACCGGAGGACTTTCCTATCCCGAGACCGGTTGTACCGGTGATGGATATCAGTGGGCCCGGCAGACGGGTCATCAACTTGTCACTCCCAAACCAACTTTGGTCCCTCTGATTCTCGATCTCGACTGGACTGCCCAGGCCAGTCATTTTAATCTCAAAAATGTTCGGATTCGTGCTACCCAGAACGGAAAGACTCTCTGTGAGAGATTTGGCGAGGCTTGTTTTACCCGCCAGGGAATCGGTGGCCCCATAATTCTCGATATGAGTGCCAGGGTGCGTGATGCTCTCGCAACGGGCAAGGTCACTCTGGTTCTCGATTTGAAACCAGCAGTGGATGCTGCCGTCTTTGATCGTCGCCTGCAACGTGAACTTGCGGCTCAGCAGAACCGTAATTTTGCCAATGCTCTGGATGGCCTGCTGCCCAAGGCACTGATCCCGATTTTTATCGAACTCTCAAAAATTGATCCGCACAAAAAATGCCATTCAGTGACCCGTAAGGAGCGCCAGCAGTTGCTGGATCTTTTCAAACCACTTGAACTTCCGGTTGCCGGAGTCGATGGTTTTAACAAGGCGATTGTTACGTCCGGGGGTGTTTCTCTGCATGACATTGATATGCGGACCATGCGCTCAAAGAAGGTTGAGAATCTGTTTTTTGCCGGTGAAATGATTGATCTGGATGGCCCGACCGGAGGCTATAATCTTCAACTTTGCTGGTCGACAGGCTATCTGGCCGGGACCAGTGCTGTCTCTCCCTGACATCCCTTAAGCACCCTGTTCAAGTCTTCAGCAGGACTCTGTCAGGGTCTGAAATCTCATCTTAAATAAAAAAATGCATATAATCTGATTTTCTTGTCAACCTATTCTCATTTCCCTACGTCTAACAGGCAAGTCTAGACACAAAGGAACCAGAGAGTTGCAGGAAAATCTGCCTGAGGCCGCAGCTGCTGGCAAGCAGAACTCTCTAAGTGAGAAATCTCGAATCTATTCATTTAACCGAGTAAGGAGAAACAGAATGTTGATGAAAAATATGTTTGTTGTCATGATCGCTTTGGCCGTTAGTCTTGGCAGCGCTGGTTTTGCTACCGCAGGCAGAGGTGGCGGTGGTGGCGGAGGTTCCCATGCCGGAAGCAGCTTCACCCGAGGGCAGGTAAGCATGACCCGTTCAATGAGTATGACCAACCATGCTACCGCAGAGATGTCTTCACGGAGCATGAACCAAAATATGAATCAGAACAGAAACCAATACAGTAATCAGAACATGAACCAAAATATGGATCAGGTTCGGGCCCAGGATGGAACTCACGCTGGGCAAGGGTATGGATCCGCACTGCATACAGAAATGACCACCGAGCCCACTGAGTGAGTTTTGCCAGAGGTTGTGTTTAAGCTGAGCTCGTACCTATACTTAAAGAGGCGGTCACAGATTGATCTGTGGCTGCCTCTGGTGTGCTTGCAGGGAGATCGAAGCAATGAACAGATGTGAGGGTATGAAACTATGGGGGATTCTGCTGGGGGTGACAATGTTTTTCTGCCAGGCTACAGGCGTTATGGCCGCGGAAAATCCACCATTTTCAGTCAGTCTCGGGTTCGATTTTGCCAGTGGTGATTATGGCACGACCCAGACGACAGACAGTTATAGTCTGGCCTTGGATATCAGCTACTTTCCCAATGACCGGTTCGATTTTTATCTGGAAATCCCCTATCTCTACCAGAGTGACAGCTCAACAGTTTCTCTCGGGGGGATGCGGTTTCCCATGCAGACGTCAGGTGGGTCCTCGACATCAGGAATGGGGGGAGGTGGTGGAACCACCAGTACAACCAGTTCTCAAAGTGGTCCTGGTGATATCAGTTTGACGACGGGCTATGTTTTGCTTGCAGAAACCACTGCCAGGCCGATGATCCGTCCCCTGGCTTATCTGAAGATTCCGACGGCTGACAAGGATAAGGGGCTCGGGACCGGAGCCTTTGATGCGGGTGCCGGACTCAGTATTGCCAAGGGGTTCAATGCCTGGACACTGTATGCGGAAACACTTTATATCCTGCCCGGTTCGACCGCAGATTATAAGCCGGATAACTACTGGACCTACCTGGGTTCAATTCACTACCAGCTGAGTCGTCGCACAGGTTATGGGGTGGCGGTGTCCGGTTCGACCGCCGCTTTTTCAGGGAATGATGATGCGCTGGAGGTGCGACTGAAAACCGATTACCAGCTGTCAGAAACGCAGAGTATCGGGGCCTATATTGGTAAGGGGCTGAGCGATAGCAGTGCTGATTTTGCGGCGGGTTTTTACGGAGCCATCAACTTCTGAATCTTGCCCCGGAGTTTGTTCGGTCCTGTTTCCCGGCAGGTCGGCTTGTTCAGGCCGCTGCTGGGCCCGGGACCAGGTAGAGCAAGATAGCGAAAAAATGCAGGGTGCTTCCGGTCATGACAAACAGATGCCAGATCATATGATTATAGGGCAGCCGATCCCACACATAGAAGATAACTCCGCCCGTGTAGGCCAATCCTCCTGCCAGCAGGAGCCACAAACCACCCTGGGCGACATGAGTCAGCATGGGTTGTACGGCGATGACAATAACCCATCCCATGGCAAGATACAGCAGGGTTGAAAATGCGGCCAGCTTTCGAGGCATAAAAATTTTACACAGAACTCCGGTAACAGCCAGTCCCCAGACGGTTGCGAAGAGTGACCAGCCCCAGGGCCCTCGGAGGCTGATCAGGGTGAACGGGGTGTAGGTTCCGGCAATCAGGAAAAAGATTGCCGAATGGTCGAACAGCCGCAGAATACGCTTTGCTTCCGGGGCCGGGATGCTGTGGTAAAGTGTTGATGAAATGTAGGCGAAAATCAGTGTCGCGCCAAAAATACTGCATGAAACCAGGTGCCAGATATTGCCATACGATGAGGCAAAATCGAGCATGACCACAAGTCCGGCAATCGAAAGCAAGGCCCCGATACCGTGAGTGATCCCATTCGCAACTTCTTCACCAAAGCCGTAGGCAGGTTCTTTTGTCTGGCTGGTCATAGATAGATCCCTTCTCTTTTCTTTCTGTTTCATTTTTAACATGCTTTATCCCTTCGGGTGTCTATGTGTGGACGTTTTTACGTAACTTTTACGTGTACGTAAAGATGGTCAAAAAGTTTTTATCCGCACCATTCCGTTTCGGACCGATTCGGGGTATATTCAGCGAATATGTTTTTTCCTCTCGAATGCTTCTTCGGGGGGTGACTCAATTCTTTTTTATATCCTGTACAAGGGGACCAACATGATTCCGTACCGTTCAGCAACCACCACCAGTGGCCGTAATATGGCCGGAGCTCGTGCGCTCTGGCGGGCAACCGGAGTAAAAGAAGGCGATTTTGGCAAACCGATTATTGCTGTGGTCAACAGTTTTACCCAGTTTGTTCCAGGCCATGTCCATCTGAAAGACCTTGGCCAGCTGGTCTGTCGTGAAATTGAGAAGGCCGGAGGAATTGCAAAAGAATTCAATACTATTGCGATTGATGACGGTATCGCCATGGGCCATGGTGGCATGCTTTACAGTTTGCCTTCGCGTGAAATTATTGCGGACTCGGTTGAATATATGGCCAATGCGCATTGTGCCGATGCCCTGGTCTGTATCAGTAACTGTGACAAGATCACCCCGGGAATGCTCAATGCTGCTTTGCGGCTGAATATTCCGGCGATTTTCGTTTCTGGTGGGCCGATGGAAGCGGGAAAACTGGTAACAGAAACAGGGGAACAGGGCCTCGATCTGGTCGATGCGATGGTCATGGCGGTGGATGATGCGGTCAGCGATGATGACTGTCTGGAGGTCGAGCGGTCTGCCTGCCCCACCTGTGGCAGCTGTTCGGGGATGTTTACTGCCAACTCGATGAACTGTCTGACCGAAGCCCTGGGTCTGAGTCTGCCGGGGAATGGTTCGCTGCTGGCGACCCATGCCCGGCGACGTGACCTCTTTGAAGAGGCGGGAAGGCGGATTGTTGAAATAACCAAAAGCTATTATGAAGAGGAAGACCATCGGGTGTTGCCGCGCAGTATTGCGACCCTGGCCGCTTTTCGTAATGCCATGTGCCTCGATATTGCCATGGGAGGTTCGACCAATACGGTTCTGCATCTGTTGGCTGCGGCCCAGGAAGCCGGTGCTGCCTTTGATATGCAGGAGATTGATACCCTGTCGCGCAAGGTTCCGCATCTGTGCAAGGTGGCTCCCTCGACGCCTGATTACCATATGGAAGATGTTCATCGTGCCGGAGGGGTGTTTGCGATTCTTGGTGAACTGGCCCGTGCCGGTCTCCTGGATACCTCGGTACCGACGGTTCACGCACCAACCCTGGGTGAGGCTCTGAAGCGCTGGGATATTGCCGAAACCAGCTCCCCGGAGGCGCAGCAACGCTATCTGGCTGCTCCCGGTGGCCAGCCACAGCTGGAGGCCTTTGCTCAGGATCGGCAGTGGGAAAGCCTTGATCTTGACCGTGAAAAAGGCTGTATCCGCAGTCGCCAACATGCATACAGTCAGGATGGTGGACTGGCGGTGCTTTATGGCAATCTCGCCCCCGATGGCTGTATCGTCAAGACTGCCGGGGTCGATGCGTCGATTCTGTGCTTTGAAGGGCGCGCGCGGGTGTTTGAAAGTCAGGAAGAAGCCGTTGACGCGATTCTTGCTGATGATGTGGTGGCTGGTGATCTGGTGCTGATTCGCTACGAAGGCCCCAAGGGTGGGCCAGGGATGCAGGAAATGCTCTATCCAACCAGTTATCTCAAGTCAAAAGGGCTGGGTAAACGTTGTGCGCTGGTGACAGATGGCCGTTTTTCCGGTGGGACTTCAGGATTGTCAATTGGCCATGTTTCACCTGAAGCAGCCAGTGGGGGAGCAATTGGGCTGGTCGAAGAGGGAGACAAGATCCTGATCGATATTCCCCGGCGCAGTATTCAAATTGATATCAGTGATCAACAACTTGCCGACCGTCGCAAAAAGATGCTCGCCAAAGGAACCGCTGCCTGGCAGCCGCTTTCCCGGCAGCGTGAGGTAAGTACCGCACTCAAGGTTTATGCTGCCATGGCGACCAGTGCCGATCGGGGGGCGGTCCGCGATCTGCGGGCACTGTCGGGCAATGCTGGAGAACAGACGTGAGTCGTCGAACCCTGTTCGACAAGGTCTGGCAGCAGCATCGTGTTTCTCAGCTTGAAACCGGCCAGACCCAGCTGTTGATCGGCCTGCACCTGATTCATGAGGTCACCAGTCCGCAGGCCTTTGCGATGCTGCGTAAGGCCGGTCTCAAGGTTGCCTGTCCACAGCAAACTCTGGCCACTGTTGACCATATTGTGCCGACCGACGACCAACGACGTCCTTTTGTTGATCCCCTGGCCGAAGAGATGCTGAAGGAGCTGGAACAAAATACCGCCAGCAACGAAATCCGCTTATATAATCTTGGCAGTGGTCGTCAGGGTGTGGTGCATATTATTGCTCCGGAGCTGGGGCTGACCCAGCCCGGTATGACCATCGCCTGTGGTGACAGTCATACCGCGACCCATGGGGCCTTTGGTGCGGTTGCTTTTGGTATCGGCACCAGTCAGGTGCGGGATGTTTTGGCCACCCAGACCCTGGCAATGGATCCCCTTAAGGTCAGGCGGATCGAAATTGACGGAACACTGGCCAGCGGTGTTTATGCCAAAGATATTATCCTGCATATTATTCGTCACCTCGGGGTCAAGGGAGGGGTCGGGTATGCTTACGAATTTGCTGGCAGTTGTATCGATGCGCTGGATATGGAAGCGCGGATGACAATCTGCAATATGGCGATCGAGGGTGGGGCGCGCTGTGGTTATATCAATCCGGATCAGACCACCTTTGACTATTTGCGAGATCGGGAGTTTGCACCCAAAGAGGCGCATTGGCAAAAAGCACTGGCCTGGTGGCGCAGTATCGCTTCGGACGCTGATGCTGAATACGATGACCTGGTTAAATTCAGGGCCGAGGAGATTTCTCCGACCCTGACCTGGGGGATCACTCCCGGACAGGCCCTGGGGCTGGATGAGACATTGCCGCAGCTTGAAAGTTATCCTGACTCAGAACAGGATCTGGTGCGCGAAGCCTACCAGTACATGGCTCTTGAGCCGGGGCAATCATTGCTCGGGTTACCGATTGATGTGGTATTTATCGGCAGTTGTACCAATGGTCGGATCAGTGACCTGCGCGAAGTGGCCCGGATCTGCCGTTTGCACGGTGGCCGGGTTCCCGCCCGGGTCAAAGCTCTGATTGTTCCGGGTAGTGAGGCGGTCAAGGCTCAGGCCGAGGCTGAAGGGCTTGACAAGGTTTTTGTTGCGCATGGTTTTGCCTGGCGCAATGCCGGGTGTTCCATGTGTCTGGCGATGAATCCAGATCGGCTCGAGGGTCGTCAAATCTGTGCCAGTACCAGCAATCGAAACTTCAAAGGTCGCCAGGGATCACCAGCGGGTCGAACCCTGTTGATGTCACCGGCGTTGGCGGCACTGACGGCGCTTGAAGGGCAGATCAGTGATCCGCGGCCACTGCTGCGCCAGGAGAAAATATCATGAGTATCATTGTCCACGTCAGCGGTCGCGGGGTTCCTCTTCGGGGTAACGATGTCGACACCGACCGGATTATCCCGGCACGTTTTCTCCGTTGTGTAACCTTTGATGGCCTGGGCGAGCAGGCTTTTGCTGATGATCGTCAGCAACTCAAAGCGGCGGGAAAGCTTCATCCCTTCGATAACCCTGATTATGCAGGTGCGTCCATTCTGATTGTCGGCAGTAATTTTGGTTGCGGTTCATCGCGCGAACACGCGCCTCAGTCCCTGCAAAAATGGGGTATCCGGGCTCTGGTTGGTGCCAGTTTTGCCGAAATCTTTTTTAACAACAATCTTGCGCTTGGTGTGCCTTGTGTCTGCCTGACAGCAGCAGAGATTGACTGTCTTCAGCAATTGATTGAAGAAGATCCTTCGTTGGTGGTTGATGTTGATCTTGAAACAAATCAGGTGAAAGCCGGTCAACAGACTTTTAGCTGTCAGATCCCCTCCGGAGCTCGTCAGATGTTCTTGCGTGGCACCTGGGATGCAACCCGGCAGTTACTGGTCCGTCTTGATCAGGTCCGCCAGCGTCAGGCGGAGATCCCGTACCTGAACGGTTTTACGTCCTGAACCTGGGCCGCAGGCCGCTTTTGCAATTCTTTGTGTTTTGTCGGCAGTTGTCTTTTACCGTGGAGAGTGAGTCATGAGTCGTGATACGCAGATCACTTTGCAGGATCTGAAACAGAAAATGGCTGATTTTGTACGCGAGCGTGATTGGGAACAGTTGCACACTCCCAAGAATATTTCGATGTCGATTGCGATTGAGGCGGCAGAACTGATGGAGCACTTTCAGTGGTTGACCGTTGAACAATCAAAGACTCTGGATGCCGATGCTCTGAAGGATATTGGGGAAGAGCTGGCCGACATCATCATCTATTCACTGTCGATGGCCAACTTTTTACAGCTGGATCTGGCCGAAACCGTTCTGGCCAAGATGGAGAAAAATATTCGTAAATACCCGGCAGATCAGGTGCAGGGAAAATCACACAAATATACCTACTATCAGAAGAATGCAGGCGATGATGGCTAGAAAACCGGGGAAACCGGCTAAAAAGTACAGTCAGGCGGCGCGATTGCACGATGTGATCCGGATTCTTGAGCACCGCTATGGTGCAACGGTCGAAGAACTGGTCGAGGAATGTGAGGTAACAAGGCGCACCGTTTATCGTGATCTGACAGCAATTGAAGAAGCCGGGTATCCGCTGATCAAAGAACGTCAGGCGACTGGTGAGGTGCTTTACCGTTTTGTTGCCGGATTCAAACAGCTGCCGCCAATTACCTTCACCCTTGAAGAATTGATGACTCTCTATCTGTGCCGGGGTCAGCTTTCGTTTTTACAGGGAACGCCCTTTCAGGATGATCTTGATGCCGTCTTTGCCCGCTTACGTTCCGGATTGCCGCCGCGTTCTGTTGCGCATCTTGAGCGGATTGCCGAAGCGAGCAGCTCGAAAATTCAGGGCTATCGGGACTACACCCGCCAACGTGAGATTCTGGCCAGCTTGCGACAGGCTCTGCTTAAACAGCAATGTTGCCGGATTACCTATGCTCCTGCCCGCCGCAAAGCCAGTGAGTATGTCTTTGATCCCTACACCCTGCTGTTCTACAACAGTTCGCTCTACCTGGGCGGCTATGCCCACAACCGGAAGGCGTTGCGTCTTTTTTTGATTGATCGAATTGAATCGGTCAGTGTAACAGACGAACGTTTTGAGGTTCCTGATGACTATTCTCCCGATCAGTTGACAGGTGGCGCCTTTGGCCTTATCGATGAAGGCCCTGAACGGCAACTTGATTTGCTGTTTGACGCCCCGATTGCGCATCTGATCCGTGAGCGGATCTGGCACCCCCGACAGCAACTTGACGAGTATCCTGATGGTTCTGTCAGACTCAGGTTTTCTGCCGTAGGTGACACTGAAATACTCTCCTGGATTTGTTCTCTGATTCCCCACGTTCAGGTTCTGGGGCCGAAAAGTTTGCGGCAGAAATTTTTACAGAATTTGCAACAAACCCTGAAGATTGCCGGAACCGATCGAGGCTAGTGTCTTATTCTGTCATTCTCTCTGTGTAGGCTGAAAATCACCAAGACGTTCTGCCAACAGGTAAGGAGAGGACCAGAAGATGATGACGCATTTCAATTTTCCCGAGACTGACATTTCGTTTTATTTTGATATCTCGTCTATCGAGCAGACTGAGGGGACTTTTCAGCTGAGTGGAACCGTTGGTGACGGGAGCGCCGAAGCCTGGTTTGAGGCTCAGGTTGGTGAGCGAACCCAGGTTTGCATTCTGCCGATCTGGGATGGTGGAGACGAGGCTTTGTGTCAACGTTATGATCAGGGCCGGGTGGAACAGGTTCTGGCAGAAAAGCTTGAAGATCTCAGTTTTCACACAAAACTGATCTTTGATCAGGCGCAAGGTTGCTGGCGGCAACAGGTTCTTGCCAGTCAAAAGTCGATCGATATGCCATCACGTTACGAGATGCGCTTCGAGCGTCCCCATCACCAGGTTTGTGAACCCGAAGTAATCTGGCGACAGGTGAGCGCCTGCTGACTCGTTGTCCTGCGTTTGGGACGATTGCAATTTGCCAGATCATGAGGTAAAAAAGGGCAGTCTTTTACCTCGGGGAGATTCATGCGCCAACTGATTCTGGCTTCAAGCAGTCATTATCGTTTGCAGTTGATGCGGCAGCTGCAGTTGCCGTTCATTGCAGCGGCACCGCCTTTTAAAGAAACGATTGATCCGGCGGTTGCTCCCGAGTTGCTGGTTCGCCATTTTTCTTTGGGAAAAGCCCAGAGTCTTGCTGAGCGTTACCCCAATGCCCTGATTGTCGGTTCAGATCAGGTTTTCGTCGATCAGCGCGGGCGTGCGGTTGGCAAGCCGGGCAGCGAAGAGGCCGCGATTGCCCAGCTCAAACAGATGGCGGGGCGAACCCATACCTTTTATACCGGGATTGCCTTGTTCGACAGTGCCAGCGGCACTCATCAGACAGATTATTCTTCTTTTGCGGTAACCCTGCGTGATTTGAGTGAAGAGCAGGTGGTTGATTACGTCAGACGTGAAAAGCCGTTTGAGTGTGCAGGGGCGTTCAAAATTGAGGGGCTGGGGATCGCCCTGATGGAAAAGATGGAGGGTGATGACTATAATGCTCTGATCGGTTTGCCCCTGATAAAACTTGTCACCCTGCTCAGTCAGTTCGGAGTCGAAATACTTGCCTGACAGGCTGTTGAAAAACTGTCTGCGTTGCGATTGCGGTGTTAAAAATTGCCTCAAAATGCTCATTTATGGGGTATAAACTGTGCTTTTTCGACAATTTTTTTCCTTGCACTCGCGCCCTCGTAAACCTTTTTCAATATCCTGCTGGTTTCAATGGTTTTACGGTGGTCCTCATGGTTGACTGTCAAACGTCTATCCCCTATAGTCAACCGGTCTTTTCACCCAAGGGGGGGATATGAAAATTTCAATCAGGCTGGTCCTTTTTCTCAGTTTCCTTGCGGTTATCTGGGGAACCTTTCTGGTGACCACCACCTCTTCACAGCTAACCTCTGAAAAAGTTCTCGAAAATCACGCCCGAGTCATCATGGCGAATATTTCATCTTATGCCATGGAACAGAGTCAGAATTATCTGGGGAAAGCTCAGCGGGCAACCCAGCTTACCAAGCGTTTACTTCACTCACAGGTTCTGGTTCAGGAAAACGGTCAGGCACTCGAAAATTATTTTCAGGAGCAGCTTGTCACTTATCCTGATATTTCAGGTATTTACCTTGGGACACCCGATGGAAACTTCTTTTTTGTCAGTCGCAACGACAAACATTCTCCCGGTGGGACCAGAACAAAAATAATCAGTCATGAAAATGGTGTGCGCAAGGTCCACTATGTCTGGCGAGATGCGCAGCAGAATCTTGTTTTTGAAGAGGATGATCCCCAGGATAAGTATGACCCTCGGACCCGGCCCTGGTATCAGGGGGCCATGGCAACTGACGGGATTTACTGGACCGATCCCTACATCTTTTATACCTCACAAAAACCGGGGATTACGATCAGCGGGCCAACATATTCAGCCCATGGCCAGTTACGCGGGATCGTCGGGGTCGATATTGAAATCGATCAACTGTCGACCTTTATTGCCAAATTACGTATCGGAACCAACGGGCGAGCTTTTATGCTCAACCGCAATCGGGATGTTGTTGCCTTCTATGATGTCGATAAAATCAAGTTTCGTCAGGCGGGCAAACTGACCAGCTCGCGCCTGGTCAAGATTGATGAGTTCAGTGACAAGTATTGCCGGGCAGCCTTCCGCGCACTGGGGATTGCTCAGGATAAAAACAGTCAGATTTTACTTAATCGGGCTGAATATGCCGAGTTTGAACTTGACGGTGAATCCTACCAGGCGATGTTTACCCCCTTTCCCAATCCGCAGTGGCCCTGGGTTATCGGGATGTACATGCCTGAAAATGACTATCTGGGAGCGCTCAAGCAGAATCAGATCAACAATTATCTGATTACCTTTGCCATTTCGGTTCTGGCCAGTTTTCTGATTCTGTTCATTGCCCGTTCGATTGCCCGGCCAGTTATTGGTCTGCGACGCTATGCAGAAGATATTGCTGCAGGTGATTTCAGTGCCGTTCAGGATCGGTCATTACAGCAGGGGATGTTTCGTGAGATCAGCGAAACCGCCCGTCGTTTTGATGACCTGATGACCCAGCTTGATCAATCACGCAAACGCCGCCAACAGGTGGAGGAGAGTTTACGTCGCAAAGAAGACCAATATGCCTCTTTGGTCTAAAATCTCAATGTCGGTGTTTTTCGTATCGGGCATGAGGGTGAGATCTTGAGTGCCAATCGTGCCTTTGCGCAGATGGCAGGTTGCAGTACGGTTGACGAGCTTAAAAAGCATAACGTCGTAGAACTCTACTTTAATCTGGATGATCGGAAGGAGCTTCTTGAAGCGCTCCAGGTTCACGGCAGTGTACACAATTGGGATTTGCAGCTCAAGCCGGTCGGGCAGCAGGATCCAATCTGGGTTTCCCTTTCCTGCAACCGGAAGGGAGATTCGACCAACTGTTATGTTGAGGGGTTGATCGAGGATATAACCGAACGCAAGCACTCCGAAGAAATGCTGATTCTTTCCGAGCGGATGGCCGCAGTAGGAACTCTGGCCAGTGGCGTCGCTCACGAGTTCAACAATATTCATACCGGAGTGCTGGGTTATGCCGAACTGGGGGGGCGTCTTGATGATATTAGCGATCAGGCCCGTTCCTATTTTGATACGATCCGTGTTTCTTCCTTGCGGGCTCGTGATCTGACGGCCAATCTGCTCAGTTGTTCAAGCCGCCAAAGTGCGCGCATGATCCGTGCTGATCTGAATACAACAATTCGCGAAAGCTATGCCCTGGTGGAACGTGAATTTGTCAGTGATGGCATTGATCTGAAGTGCGCGTTCGGGGAGGTACCAAAGTTTCTGATGGACCGCGCCCAGGTTGGCCAGGTCGTGCTCAATTTTCTGATTAATGCCCGTCATGCACTGATTGGGTGTCCGGAAAAGAAGATTTTCATTTCCAGTGGTACCAGTGAGGATCAAGCCTGGGTCAAGGTTTCGGACACCGGCTGTGGTATTCCGGAAGAAAATCTGAAAAAAATCTTTACCCCGTTCTTTTCGACCAAGGGGGAATATGCCCGGTCCGATTCGCCGCAGGCAACCGTCAGGGGGGCCGGTCTGGGGCTGGCCGTCTGTCATACGATCGCCAAAAATCACAGTGGGCGGATCGAGGTTGACAGTCAGGTTGATTTTGGCAGCAGTTTTACCCTTTATCTGCCTTTGCGTGATACCGGTGAAGAATCTGTCGGGCCGCAGGTTGAATACCCGAAATTCTTTGTCAATCCTGAGGTCAGCGGGCGCATTCTAGTGATCGATGATGAACCGAATGTGCGTGAATTGATCGGCCAAACCCTGACCAGTCAGGGTTACGAAGTCGTGACGACCGATGATGGCGAAGAAGGATTGAATATCATCCGCAATGAGGGCGCCGATCTGGTCCTGGTTGACATCCAGATGCCGAAGATGAGTGGCATCGACTTTTTATGCCAGTTGCAACAGATCGAAAAGCAAAAGCGTCCCCTCGCTATTGTGGTAACCGGCAAGATGCCGGATGCTGCCGAGAGTTCTCAACAGGGGCTGGATGTTTTCGCGACCCTGTCAAAGCCGTTCATCCTCGATGAGTTGCAGGCCATGGTTCAGGCCGTGTTGACGTCTGACAAGAACGAAAACGATTGATTCACGTGGGATCTTTCAGGAGAAAGAACGGTTTTCCTGCTCCTGAACGCGGATAAAGGTTGTTCTTTTGCTCAGTTCGCGAAGCTCGGCAGCCCCAACATAGGTACAGGTTGAACGAATACCGCCCAGAATGTCACGGACCGTTTCGTCGACCGGCCCTCGGTAGGGGACCTCAACGGTTTTTCCTTCTGAAGATCTGTATTCAGCGACACCACCGGCATGTTCGCCCATGGCTGTTGATGAACTCATCCCGTAGAAAAGTTTGTACTGTTGTCCGTTTCGCTCGACAATCTGGCCACCACTTTCATCATGGCCTGCCAGCATTCCACCGAGCATGACGAAATCGGCACCACCCCCAAAGGCTTTGGAAACATCCCCGGCACAACTGCAACCTCCGTCCGAGATAATTCTTCCGCCCAAACCATGCGCGGCATCGGCACATTCAATGACTGCTGAAAGTTGCGGATAGCCAACCCCGGTCTTGACACGTGTCGTACAGACCGATCCCGGCCCGATCCCAACCTTGACAACGTCGGCTCCGGAAAGCAGCAGTTCTTCCACCATTTCACCGGTAACGACATTGCCAGCAATGATGGTCATCTGCGGATAGGCTTCCCGAACACGTGAGACAAAAGCAACAAAGGTTTCGGCGTAGCCATTGGCAACATCGATACAAATGAATTTGAGTTCTGGTGCCAGAGCCACAATTTTTTTCAACTTCTCAAGGTCTGTATCCGAGGTGCCGGTGCTGACCATGATGTGAGGATAGATCTCTTTGTCGACCTGGTTGAGCCAGGCTTTCCATTCGTTGATCGAATGGTGTTTGTGCAGGGCACACAGCATGTTATGACGGGCCAGGGCTTCGGCCATGGCAAAGGTTCCGACGGTATCCATATTGGCCGCAATAACCGGGATGCCGCTCCACTGTTGTTGACTGTGCAGGAAGCTGTAGTTCCGTTCCAGCTGGACTTCTGCACGACTTTTGAGTGTCGAGCGTTTGGGGCGGATGAGAACATCTTTAAATCCAAGTTTCAGGTCCAGTTCGATACGCATGTGGAACAGCCTCCATGATTGGTAATCTTGTTCTTGTCTCAAAGATATTGTAACGGTCTGAAGCCGGTTTTGAAAGGCTCGATTTTTTTTACTCGCAAGGTTGTTGGTGTTGACCGCTGTGAAGCGGCAGTGCTAGAATTCACCTGCCGGAAGCAGCGGTTAAACCTTTCTGCCGCTGCGTCATATTCTTCAATTAATTCAGCCTGTTACGCATTCTATGCTTGCCTTTGGTGCCAATCGTTATGCAGCCATCCAGCTTTGTTCATCTTCATCTTCATAGTCAGTACAGTTTGCTCGACGGAGCCATAAAACTTGACGAACTTGTGGCCCGGGCAAAAGACTTCAATATGCCTGCCGTTGCCGTGACTGATCACGGCAACATGTTTGGAGCGGTGGAGTTTTACAGCAAAGCCAAAGCTGCCGGGATCAAGCCGATTGTGGGCTGTGAGGTCTATGTCGCACCTGGTTCTCGTTTTACCAAGGGCAATGCGCGTGGTTCGTCCGAAGCTTCATATCATCTGGTTTTGCTCTGTCAGAACCTGGCCGGATATCAGAATCTTTGTCGTCTGATTTCAGCGGCCTATCGCGAAGGTTTCTATTATCGTCCCCGGATCGACTGGGATCTTCTGGCTCAACATAATGAAGGCCTGATTGCACTTTCAGCCTGTCTTGGCGGAGAGCTGCCGACCTTGTTCAATCTGGGACAACCGTAAGATGCCTTGCGGCGGGCGGGAGAAATGGCCCAGATCTTCGATGAGGGCCGATTCTATCTGGAGTTGCAGGAAAACTATATTCCCGAACAGAAAAAAGCCAATGAAGGTCTGATCCTTATTTCTGAAGAGCTTGGCCTGCCTCTGGTGGCAACCAACGATTGTCATTATTTGCGGCGTGAAGATGCCTTTGCCCATGAGGTATTGCTTTGTATCCAAACGGGAAAAACGATGGACGATCCCAAGCGGATGCGTTTTTCCAACGATGAATTCTACGTCAAGAGTCCGCAGGAGATGGCTGATCTTTTCCCCGATCAGCCCCAGGCCCTGGCCAATACTTTTGTGATTGCCGAGCAGTGCAATCTGGAACTCGATTTCAATACCTATCATTTTCCGCAATATGAAAAACCGGCAGACAAGACCCTTGACCAGGTTCTGGCCGAGATGTGCTGGAAAGGGCTGGAGGAACGTCTGAATGAGGTGCGCAAGGTTCGTGAACTGAGCGAAGAGGATGTTACCGCCTATAACGAACGCTTGCAGATTGAACTCGATTGTATCGCCCAGATGGGATTTCCCGGCTATTTCCTGATTGTTGCGGACTTTATCAACTGGGGCAAGAACAACGGGGTGCCGGTTGGACCGGGACGTGGCAGTGCGGCAGGAAGCCTTGTGGCCTGGTCTATTCGCATTACAGATATCGATCCTCTGCCTTATAATCTGCTGTTCGAACGATTTCTGAATCCCGAACGTGTTTCGATGCCGGATATCGACGTTGACTTCTGTATCTATGGCCGTGAGCGGGTGATCGATTATGTGCGCGAGAAGTATGGGGCCGAAAATGTGGCTCAGATCATCACGTTCGGTACCATGTTGGCCAAAGGGGTCTTGCGTGATGTTGGACGGGCGCTGAATATTCCTTATGGCGAGGTCGACCGAATCGCCAAAATGGTTCCCAATGTACTGGGAATTACCTTGAAGGATGCCATCGAGCAGGAACCGAAACTCAAAGAGCTGATTGAAAAAGATCTCAAGGTCAAGGAACTGATCCGGATTTCTCTGGCCCTTGAAGGACTGACTCGTCACGCATCAACTCATGCTGCGGGTGTGGTTGTTACGCCCAGTCCGCTGCCCGAATATCTGCCACTTTACACCGATCCGAAGTCTGGTGGGCAGGTCACCCAGTACCCGATGAGTTACGTTGAAAAAATCGGTCTGGTCAAGTTCGATTTCCTCGGTTTGAAAACTCTGACTGTTATTGAAAATGCGGTCAGACTGGTGCGTGAAGGTGGGCAGCAGGATTTCGATCTCAATCTGGTCGGAGACGATGACAGCAAGGCTTATGAGCTTTTGTCACGTGGAGAGACCACCGGGGTTTTTCAGCTGGAATCTTCAGGTATGAAGGAGTATCTGGTCAAGCTGAAACCCAACTGCTTTGAAGACCTTATCGCCATGGTTGCGCTTTATCGTCCCGGTCCACTGGGGTCTGGAATGGTCGATTCTTTCATCAAGCGTAAACATGGCCTGGAAAAATTTGATTATCCTTTTCCCCAGCTGGAGCCTCTGCTTAAAGATACCTACGGCGTCATTGTTTACCAGGAACAGGTCATGCTGATTGCCCAGGTGCTGGCAAATTACAGTCTTGGTGCAGCCGACCTGTTGCGCCGGGCCATGGGTAAGAAAAAAGCCGAAGAGATGGCCAAGCAGAAGGATCTTTTTCTGGCCGGGGCCAAAGAAAACAAGCTGAACCTCAAGAAAGCCGAGGCGGTTTTCGATCTGATGGAGAAATTTGCTGCCTACGGGTTCAATAAATCCCACTCGGCGGCCTATGCCTTGGTCGCATACCATACCGCGTATCTCAAGGCCCATTATCCCGTCGAATTTATGGCCGCACTGCTGACCGAAGATATGGAGAACACCGACAAGGTGATCAAGAATATCAGCGAGGTCCGTGCGATGGGGATCGAGGTTTTTCCGCCCGATATCAATGCCTCTGATCGGTCATTTACTGTGCGGGACGGGGCCATCCGCTTTGGACTTGGGGCGGTTAAGGGAGTCGGGGCAGCGGCCCTTGAGTCGATCATCGAAGTACGGCAGAACAAACCGTTTAATTCGTTGCAGGATTTTTGTGAACGGGTTGATCTGCGAAAGGTCAACAAGAAGGTTGTTGAAGCTTTGATCAAGTGTGGTGCCTTCGATACCCTCGGAGGGAAAAGGGCGCAGTTTATGGCCGTGCTTGAGGAGGCGATGGAGGTTGGTCAACGGCTGCAACGCGAGCGTGAATCGGGGCAGGAATCGCTTTTTGACAGCCACGAAGTGGTCTCTGTCGGGGGGAATGGTTACGGGGTTTTACCCGAGATTGGCGAGTGGGAAGAGCGGGACCTGCTGGCCTATGAAAAGGAGGCTCTCGGTTTCTACGTTTCGGGCCATCCGCTGGATCGGTTTGCAGATGTGATCAAGCGGTTGGCAACCTGCGATTCGGCGGGGTTGAACGAACGGACTGACAGAGAAAAGGTCCGACTCTGCGGGATTATTTCAGGGATCAAGGAGCTGATGACCAAAAAGGGTGACCGGATGGCCTTTGTCACACTTGAAGATCTTTCCGGTTCAGTTGAATGTGTTGTTTTTCCCGAAGCCTATGCTGCGGCAATGGATCTGCTCAAGGGGGAAGAACCCTTGCTGCTTTCGGGTGAGCTGGATGTGGGTGAGGAAGCCTGCAAGCTGTTGGTCAACGATGTCGAGCTCTTGCGCGATGCGACCCAGAAGCAGACCAGTCGGGTTAATATCCGTCTGACGACTCCGGGCCTTGACGAGATGCAGCTGCGCCAGCTCAAGTCGATTGTGCAACGGTACCGGGGGGGATGTGACGTCGCCCTGCATCTGGTGATCCCGGATCGGAGTGAAACCGTGATGCGCCTTCCTGCACAGTTTAAAATGGCCGCTTCAGACGAAGCAATGGCCGAGGCTGAAAAACTGTTCGGTTACAGCGTCATGACCTTTGAGTAGACCTGAATGATGCTTTTGACTGATCTGTGGACTGTTAACGGAGCCTTGGTCAAAATTCCTTTCATTTCAGGTTGTTATAAGCGTGAATTGCTCTGCCCGGGTGGTTTCAGGTTGAACGGGAAGCCAAACTCATATATGCTGGCCCCTTCGTTTTGCAAAGGAGCGATCAATGAGTAATTATCTCGAATTTGAAAAACCGCTGGCTGAACTTGAAGCAAAGATTGGGGAGTTGCGCGAGTTTTCGACCGACAATGTTGATTTCAGCAGTGATATCAAAAAGCTTGAAAAAAAATCGGAAAAACTGAAGAAAGAAATATTTACAAATCTCAGCCGCTGGCAGCGCACTCAACTGGCGCGTCATGCCGACCGACCTTATACGCTCGATTTTATCAACCTGATGTTTACCGACTGGTTCGAGGTTCATGGCGATCGTAACTATCGTGATGATCCCGCACTGGTTTGTGGTTTTGCCCGTCTGGATGGTCAACCCTGTTGCGTGATTGGTCACCAGAAGGGACGTAATACCAAAGAAAAGGTTCATCGAAATTTTGGTATGCCGAACCCTGAAGGTTACCGCAAAGCCTTGCGGGTGATGCAGATGGCAGAGCAGTTTGGTCTGCCGATATTTACCTTTGTTGACACTCCCGGGGCCTTTCCCGGAATCGGTGCCGAGGAACGTGGCCAGGCTGAAGCCATTGCGCGCAACCTGCGTGAAATGGCAACGCTCAAGGTACCGGTTATCGTTACCGTGACCGGTGAGGGTGGGTCTGGTGGGGCTCTGGCGATTGCGGTTGGTAATCGGGTTCTGATGATGGAGTACGCGGTTTATGCTGTTATCTCGCCGGAAGGTTGTGCCGCTATTCTCTGGAACGATGGTGCCAAGGGGCCCCAGGCTGCGGAGGCACTCAAGCTGACGGCCCGCGATGTCGAATCGCTGGGGTGTGTGATTGACGACGTGGTGCCCGAGCCTCTCGGTGGTGCCCACAGTGACCATAAAACGGTTGCCAATACCTTGAAAGATTATCTTAAAAAACATCTGGCAGAACTTTCTGATCTGTCGCCAGATGAACTGGTTGAGCAGCGTTATCAGCGGTTCAGGGCCATGAGCCGGATTGAAGAGTAATCAGAGCGATGCGCTTTTTCAGCCTGTTGCTGCTGACGCTGTTGCTGGCTTCCTGTGGTGGGCACCGTAGTCGCGTTATTGAGACCGCAGAAAACCGTGAACTCAAGGGCTGGCAAAAGCCCTATGAGGTCGATGGCCAACGCTATCAGCCTTTGCGAAATCATCAGGGTTTTTCCCAGCGCGGTGTTGCCAGCTGGTACGGCAAGAAGTTTCATGGCCGTCTGACCAGTAATGGTGAAATCTACAATATGTACGCCATGACCGCAGCTCACAAGACATTACCCTTGGGAGTCGAGGTCAAGGTGACCAACCAACGAAATGGCAAGTCCGTTCTGGTGCGTATCAATGATCGTGGCCCTTTTGTTGCGGGCCGGATTATTGATTTGTCCTACGCCGCAGCCCAAAAACTGGATATTGTTGCCCAGGGGACAGCGCCTGTCAGGATTGTCGCGCTTGGCTATCCTCATCGCGAGGGGGAAAAAAACACCTATTCTGCTCCGTTGAATTACGATGCCGGAAGCTATGCTGTGCAGGTGGGAGCCTTTTCTCAGGCCGAAAATGCAAAGCGTCTCGCCGGGAGGCTGCGTTCCCGTTATGGCCGAAGTGGCGTCAGTTTTACTGATACTGATGGCCGTTCACTGTATCGGGTGAGAGTGGGGGGTTATCCGTCGTTGCGGGCGGCAGAAAGCGCCAAGGATCAGTTGCGAAAGAACGGTTTTCCGGGCGCTTTTGTTATTGCGTATGACAGTAAATAGGCATCTTTTTAATCTGGTATCCCACCATTTTTATAAAAAAATGACCGAGTTACTTGACATTACGTAGATCTACACGTTTAATTGTCGCTATTGATTTCATTAAAGTGTAGTCGTGGGTCGGCCCATTTTGGGGGATGATCCGGTTGTTTGCCGTTTGTTGAGGCGGTTATTTCACAGAAGAACGAGGAGCAGAAAAGATGGCTGAAGGTACAGTTAAGTGGTTCAACGATGCTAAAGGTTTTGGTTTTATCGAGCAAGACAACGGGCCCGATGTGTTCGCACATTTCTCGGCTATTTCAGGCGAGGGCTTCAAGTCGCTCAATGAGGGTGAGCGGGTCAGCTTTGATGTCACAGAAGGTCAAAAGGGTCCTCAAGCAAGCAATATCGTCAAGCTCTAGGTTTTGTGTGACGATTTCGTTTTGATTTAAGATCCTCAGAAACAACAAAAATGGCCGGGATATTGATCCCGGCCATTTTTGTTGTAGCCTGTTTCTCTTCTTCTTTCCCCCTGTAAAAAATCATCTTGATTCGACTAGAACAGCGTGTTAGCGTATTTTTGGCCCGTTTGTCTCGGGTGTAAACAGGTTTCTGGTACGGTTTATCCGTATCGCAACAGCAGTTCCAGAGGGGAACAGAAGGAGAAGAGAACATGGCAGAAGGAACAGTGAAGTGGTTTAATGACTCCAAAGGTTTCGGTTTCATTGAGCAGGACGATGGTCCTGATGTGTTCGTGCATTTCTCGGCAATTTCGGGTGAGGGGTTCAAGTCACTCGCCGAAGGGCAACGGGTTTCTTTTGATGTGACAGAGGGCCAAAAAGGCCCCCAGGCCAGTAACGTAGAGAAACTCTGACCTGCTTGAAAATATGCTAAAAAAGCCCCGCGGGTTACGCGGGGCTTTTTTTATCGCTTAATTATTGCATCAGAATCAAAGCAACAAGGGAAGGAAAAGGGAATGTCTAATCCTGGCGAATTTCTTCAGGCCTGTGCTGCCGGACATGTCTGGCTCTACTGTGAATGCTGTGAAGAACCGAAAAATTTTAATCAGGTGCGCCACATCGATACGATCGGCAATCCGGTTTACTGGGGACCAGATCCCTGGTGGCACGATACTCGGGTTTTTGAGTGTCCTGATTGCAAAACAGAACAGCGTTCTCTGATTGAACTTCGCGTGGAGGGCAACTGAGGCCCCGATTTTATTTTTTCTTTTTTTTCTTCTTCTTCTTTTTAACTTCTGACGAGCCATAGTTGCCGAGAAAATCCTCTTTGTAGGCTGAAAATTCTCCCGCTTCAATCGCCTTGCGGGCCCCGGCGACCATATTGAGGTAGAAACGGACATTATGAATAGCCGACAGGGTCGCCGAGAGAATCTCGTTGGCATTGAACAGATGGTGCAGGTAGGCGCGGCTGAAGTTTTTGCAACAGTAACAATCGCAGGTTGGGTCGACGGGAAAGAAATCACGCCGATATTGACGGTTGGTCAGGCGTAATTTGCCCCGACTGGTAAAGAGCGTGGCACTGCGAGCGTAACGGGTCGGGATGACACAATCGAACATATCCATTCCGCGTTCGATACTTTCAAGGATATCTTCTGGAAGCCCGACACCCATCAGGTAGCGTGGTTTGTTTTCGGGTAAAAAGGGCGCGGTGTATTCAACGACTTTTTTCAGGAGTTCGAGGCCTTCACCAACACTGACACCACCAACGGCGTAGCCCGGGAAATCCATTTTTGTCAGTTGCTCGGCACATTCCTTACGCAAGTCCTGGTAAACGCTTCCCTGAACGATGGCAAAGAGTGCCTGGTCCTGACGACTGTGATATTTGCGGCAGTTCTCGGCCCAGCGCAGGGTTTTTTTGATCGATTTGGCTGAATAATCGTGAGTTGCCGGATAGGGAATACATTCATCAAAAGCCATGATAATATCGGCCCCGAGGTCATTCTCGATTTGCATGGCTTCTTTGGGGCCAAGAAAGATCTCTTCGCCGGTCAGTTCATGGCGGAAGTGGACACCCTCTTCACCAATTCTTTTTTTTGGCAGAGAAAAAACCTGGAACCCGCCACTGTCTGTCAGGATCGGGCCTTTCCAGTTCATGAAATTGTGGAGTCCCCCGGCTTTTTTGACCAGAGATTCACCCGGTTTGAGATGCAGGTGATAGGTGTTGGCCAGAATAATCTGGGCTTCGGTCTCTTCAACCTGGGCCGGAGTCATGGCCTTGAGCGCACCGTGTGTTCCAACCAGCATGAAAATCGGGGTTTCAATGACCCCATGTGGCGTATGAAGTCGACCGCGGCGTGCGGCAGTTTGCGGGTCGTTATGTAAAAGTTCGAATTTGAACATGGTTCTCTCCATGTGAACAGGGGCCTGGCAAGTCCGACAGGCTGCCAGACGTATAACAGAATCACTGCATGTGCGCAATACGTGCGCAGGAAAGAAATGGAACCTATTTCAGGATGGATGATTTATTAGGCAAACGGTTGCACTTTGCAGAATATATGTTGCTGGAGTACCGTTTGCGTCTCGAAGAAGATATCAATCTGCCTGCCTATGCCCTGTTGCGCTTAAGGCGCGAGTTCAGTCAGGTTCTGAAAAATCTGTCTCCACGATGCGCTGATTTTCCAGAACTTAAAACACTGCTTTTGCCGCCACTGCCAACAGATCCCGATCTGTTGCGACGCGTGCAGCAACCTGCGCCAGGTTTCATTGTGCAGGTGGATCTGTTGCAGCAACAGAAACTTGTATGTGGTGATACCATCCGCTTACGCGTCTGTTTTTTCGGTCGTGGCATGTTGCTGGTTAAACGTTTTTCTCACATCATTGAGGCTTTGGGAGAGATTGGAATCTGTGGTCGCCAGGGACGTTTTACCCTGACTGAAATCAGGGATTGTCAAGGTGCTGAACCTGGCCGTCTCCTGTGGTGCTCCGGCCCGGTGAGACTGACTCCGCAAATTCATGACCTGACCTCTGTGCTTGATTCTGTACCGCCGACCTCTGCGCGATTCGCATTGACCAGCCCCGCTCGCCTGTTGAGAAACAAACGACCGCTGTTTCGGGCCGATTTTAACGAGATTTTCCCTTTTATTTTACGCCGGGTGACCGGGATGCTTGCTGTCTGGGCCAATCTGGATGATATTTTTATTCCGCATTTTCTGCTGGAACAGGCCCGGGATCTGACGGTTACTGAAAATACCCTGGCCTGGCGCGATTGGCGACCACTCCACAAAAATGAAGATGCTGGCGGGCTGTTGGGTTCGGTTTTGCTTGGGGGGCCAGGTCTGGCTGAACTCTGGCCGGTTCTGAAGATTGGTGAGCTGTTCGGGGTGGGCAAGGGAGCCGCTTTCGGGGCCGGAAGCTACCGGCTCGATTGAGGGGCTGTTGTTGTCACGGGCCCTTCGGGTATAATGAGAAGAGGCTCGCGAATGTTTTCTCTGCCATGGAGGTATCCTATGAGAGATGCGTGGGAAGATCGAAAGAAAGCGCTCGAAAATGAATATTTTCACCGTCAGGAACAAAAGCTGATCGACAAAATGAAGGAAGAGGCCCAGGAAACTCTGGCGCGGACTCACAGTCGCAATCGTTGTCCCAAGTGTGGTGACTCACTCGAACCTGTTACTTTTCGAGATGTTCCCCTCGACCAGTGCCAGGGCTGTGGCGGGGTCTGGCTTGGGCCGAACGATCTGAAAATTCTGGCCGAGAAGGATCATCGTAGCTGGTTCGACCACTGGTTTGTACAGGAAGAGACGAAGGCTGTTGAGGAGGAAATCTGACCCATGCACTGGTTTTTTATTTTACTGCTGATTGTTTTGATTGTTGCCGGTTATTACGTTTACCGACGATTGCTTGAAATCGAACGAGAAATTCGCGCAGAACAACGGGCTCTTTCTGAAGAGGTAGAAACCTCCGAAGAACAGGATGATATTGATGATGTCGCGGTCGTTTCGGTTGTCGAGGAAGCTGGACTCACTGAAAAAATCCTCGCTCGGGTCGAAGACAATCCCGGGTTGACTCAGACAGATCTCTACGGATATTTCCCGACAGAAGATCGCCGGGAAATGCAGAAGATATTGCGTGAGCTGGATCAGCAGGGACGGTTACGTCGTGAAAAGAAAGGCAACAGTTACCGCCTTCATCCACTTTGAGACGGACTGCACTTTACAAAAAAGGCCCGGAAGATTATCTTCCGGGCCCTTTTTGCGGGTAACTCCAGGATTAACGCAGGTTGTAAAAGACATCCTTGCCAGCAAAGACTGCAACTTCGTCAAGCTCGTCTTCAATGCGCAGCAGTTGGTTGTATTTGCAGATACGATCAGTTCGACAGAGCGATCCGGTCTTGATCTGCCCTGCGTTGGTAGCAACGGCCAAATCGGCAATGGTGGTGTCTTCTGTTTCACCGCTTCGATGAGAAATCACGGCAGTATAGCCTGCTCGTTTGGCCATTTCGATTGCTTCCAGGGTTTCCGTCAGGGTGCCAATCTGGTTGACCTTGATCAGAATCGAATTGGCGATTCCCTTGTCGATGCCCTCTTTCAAGATTTTGGTATTGGTGACGAACAGATCATCACCAACAACCTGAATCTTGCTGCCGAGTTTTTCGGTCATCAGCTTCCAGCCGTCCCAGTCATTTTCGGCCAAACCATCTTCAATAGAGACAATTGGATAGCGCTCAACAAGATCTTCGTAGAAAGCAACAACCTCAGCGGCTGTTTTGATCGCCTGCTTTTCATTGGCAAAATTGTATTTTCCATCCTCGTAAATTTCCGAGGCAGCAACATCGAGGGCCAGAAGGACCTCTTCGCCAGCTTTGTAGCCCGCTGCGGCAATCGCTTCCATGATGACCTGAAGTGCTTCTTCATTACTTTTCAGGTTGGGAGCGAATCCACCCTCATCTCCAACCGAGGTATTGTAGCCTTTGTCCTTGAGGACTTTCTTGAGGGCATGAAAGATTTCGGCACCCATACGCAAGGCTTCTTTGAAGCTGGAGGCACCGGCAGGCATAATCATGAATTCCTGAATGTCGACATTGTTGTCGGCATGCTCGCCACCATTGATGATGTTCATCATCGGCAGGGGCAGTTCTTTAGCGTTGGCTCCGCCAAGATACTGGTAGAGGGGCAGTCCTGCCTCCTCGGCAGCGGCTTTGGCACAGGCCATCGAGACGCCAAGCAGGGCATTGGCGCCGAGTTTGCTTTTGAATTCGGTGCCATCCATAGTGATCAGCTTGTTGTCGATGCCGACCTGGTCACTGGCGTCGAGACCGATCATCTCGCCAGCAATGATCTCATTGACATGCTCGACCGCTTTGAGAACTCCCTTGCCAAGATAACGGCTCTTGTCGCCATCGCGCAATTCAAGGGCTTCGCGTTCACCGGTTGAGGCGCCACTGGGCACTGCAGCACGTCCCATGATTCCGCTTTCGAGCGCTACTTCTACTTCTACAGTCGGGTTGCCGCGTGAATCGAGAATCTCGCGGGCATAAACATCAATAATTTCGCTCATGGCATTCCCCTTGATACGATGTGGTGAAAAAGGTATCGTCCTGACTGCAAAAGCGCGGTCGGGGCGGATTTAAAAGCCGACATATCTTATAGCACGGCATCTGCGGATGTGAAGCGGATTTTTGTGTTACGGTTTTTTTATTTCTCTTGCAACTTTATCTATGGGGAATCATGACACCAGAACTTTCCATCATTGTTCCAATTCTCAATGACGCGGATCAGCTACGCTGTTTGCTGACCGACCTGCTGCGTCAGCAGGATAGTGATTTCGAAGTGATCCTCAGTGATGGTGGGTCGACGGATAATCCCGAGGCTGTGGTTGCTGAGTATCAGCGATTTTGTGGTTATCCCATCAGGCTGATTGATGCCGACAAAGGTCGTGGCCGTCAATTAAATGCCGGGATTCTCAAGGCGCGAACCAACTGGTTACTCTTGTTGCATGTTGATAGCCGTTTTTTTGATGAGCGTGCTTTGCGGCGTAGCCTGGATATGCTGAAAGCTTTTGGTACTGATCCGGTTGCTGGACGTTTTCGGCTCCATTTTCGCCGCCAGAGCAAGCAGCGACATCCCGGATTTTACTACTACGAGTGGAAGGCCCGTCTGGACCGTCCCGAATGTATTCATGGTGATCAGGGTTTTTTGTTGCGGCGGGAAACCTTTCAGCACGTAGGGCACTTCCGTGAAAACCTGCCGGTTATGGAGGATACCGATTTTGCAGAAAGGCTGCGAAGAATCGGTCGCTGGGAGCTGTTACCCGCAGAAATATCCACCTCGGCGCGGCGTTTTGAAACAGAAGGTCTCTGGCAACGTCAACTGCTCAATGCCTTGATCATGTGTTTTCGCAGCATTGGCTGGAACGATTTTTTTAACGATGCCATTCCGGTTTACCGTCAGCAGGGAGCTGGAGAACCTCTGCGTTTGCGGCCTTTTTTCAGACAGTTCAAACGCAGCATGAAACGACTCTCTTTTGGCGAACGGCTGAAGATATGGTATCGCAGTGGTGCTTACGTGCGAGGTCATGCCTGGCAACTGGCTTTTGCCCTTGACGCCAAACGTTCCTTCAAACAGAACATCCCTGTTGGTGAGGGGAAATTACGTTGGGTCAGATTGTTTGAGCCGGTCTATAACCTGCTGACGAACAATCTGCCGGGCCGATTCGCGGCAACAGTTTTGCTGTGGTTGTGGTTTTACGCCACCTGGTTGTGGTTGCTGTTTGTGGAGCGCCCCCAACCAAAGATTCAGTCTGTTCAGCAGGATAGTTGAATTTTGTTGCGTTGTCATTTTGGCCACATTTTTAATTGTCTTTGAAAAAAATGGGTGCAAAACCAGAAAGAGAACGATATTCTTGCTCCCAATTTCAATTCATATGTGACATCATTAATGATTCGGACAGAATCAGAGACGTTATCGAGAACTGCTGTTTTGCCTGCGACAGGCAAAATGTAACCAACAAGGAGTGTGGGGTCTGATGAGTGAGTTTACTGACTACAAAGTTAAAAATATGCAGCTGGCCGATTTTGGACGACGTGAAATCGGGATGGCCGAGGTTGAAATGCCGGGTCTGATGGCCCTGCGTGAAGAGTTTGGAGCGAGCAAGCCTCTGGCCGGAGCACGGATTGTCGGTTCGTTGCATATGACAATTCAGACGGCAGTTCTGATCGAAACCCTGATCGAGCTGGGTGCTCAGGTACGCTGGGCGTCCTGTAATATTTTTTCAACTCAGGATCATGCTGCAGCAGCGATTGCGGCAGCGGGAATTCCTGTTTTTGCCTGGAAGGGCGAGACTCTGGCTGAATACTGGTGGTGTACCGAGCAGGCTCTCAGTTGGCCAGATGGCCAATTGCCAAACATGATCCTTGATGATGGTGGTGATGCCACGATGATGGTCCTCAAGGGTGCCGAATGGCAGCAGAAGGGCGTTCCGTCGTACACGGCTGATGATCCGGAGGATGTGGTCGAGCTGATCAAGAGTCTGCAAGCCTCAATTACTGAAAAACGGATCGACTGGGAAGCCATCCAGAATTCTATCAAGGGTGTGACGGAAGAAACCACCACCGGTGTCCACCGTCTTTATCAGTTGCAGCGTGACGGTTTGTTACCGTTCCCGGCCATGAACGTCAATGATGCGGTGACCAAGAGCAAATTCGACAATGTCTACGGCTGTCGGCATTCTCTGGTTGACGGTATCATGCGTGCTACAGACGTTATGCTTTCGGGCAAGGTGGCAGTGGTTTGTGGCTACGGGGACGTTGGCAAGGGGTGCTGTCAGTCATTGCGTGGGCAGGGTGCCCGGGTCATTGTTACCGAGATTGATCCGATCTGTGCCTTGCAGGCGTTGATGGAAGGTTATGAAGTCAAGACCCTTGATGATGTTGTTGCTGATGCGGATATTTTTGTTACCACAACAGGCAACTTTCATATTATTACCGCCAGCCACATGGCAAAAATGAAACACAATGCCATCGTCGGGAACATTGGTCACTTTGACAATGAAATTGATATGGCCGGGATGGAGAAAATCCCCGGAATTAAAAAAATCAACATCAAGAATCCTGTTGAACATGGAAATCAGGTTGACCAGTGGGTTTTCCCAGATGGCCATGCGGTTATTGTTTTGGCCGAAGGCCGGTTGCTCAATCTTGGTTGTGCGACGGGTCATCCGAGCTTTGTCATGTCAAACTCCTTTACCAATCAGGTGATGGCGCAAATTGAACTGTTCTGCAATGGGGATGGGTATGAAAAGGGAGTTTTTGTCCTGCCCAAGCAATTGGATGAAAAAGTGGCGCGGTTGCACCTGGATAAACTGGGCGCGAAACTGACCGTTCTGACGACAGAACAGGCGGCCTATATCGATGTGCCGGTCGAAGGACCGTACAAGCCGGATCATTACCGGTATTGATACCAAAAAGCCCCGGTCGATTGACCGGGGCTTTTTGGTGCTCAGGCGATGGGTGCTTGGCATTGGGCACTTGGTGAAATCAGATTCGACACGCCCAACGCCCAACATTTTACTCCTTCAATCTCATCAACAAATAGAGCCCCAGCAGTAAAAAGAGGATGTTGGCCGCCCAGCCCGCAGCAACAGATGGCAGTGCGCCTGAATAACCAAATGCTGTTGCCAGCGAGAGAACAAGAAAGTAGCCAACGCCGACTGCCAGACTCAACCCGATGCCCAGAGCGGCACTGCTGCCACGACCACGGCTCAAGGAAAAGGGAACCCCGAGAAAAGCCATGATCAGGCAAGAGAGGGGGCCTGCCAGACGCGCTTGCAGGTCGACATCCAGCCGGGTTGTGTCAAACCCTTCTGCGGTCAGTTTTTTGCTGCTGCGCCAGAGATCCATCACATTTTTCAACCCATGCTGTTCGGCAGCCCGGACAAAATCTGCTGGAGTTCGTCCCAGGTTGAGGCGTTGAGCGCTCAGCGAGCTTGTTGATTGAAGGTCACCATAGGTTGAATCAAAGATACGTTGCTCAAGTTTGTCGGTCTGCCAGAGGTTGTCCCTGAAGTGGAGTTCAGGTATTTGCAAACGACGCCGAAGCAGAAAATTATCTCCCAATTCAAAGACCGTGACACCTTGCAGTAATTTTTTTTCCGGCAGGGCAAGCGCCACGTTAATGATGCGATTGCCGTCACGATACCAGATACGGTCACTGTTGAGAGACGGTTCTGCCTTGCCCTGTAACTGGTAATCAAGCAGACGGGTCAGTTGTCTGGTGTTAAGCGGGGTGACAAGCTCGTTGACCAGAAAATATATTCCCGAAATGCAGATAACGGCCAGCATCAGTGGCTGGACGATTCGCCAGAGACTGAGGCCGCAGGCGCGCAGGGCGGTAATTTCATTTGTTCGCCCCAGTCCTCCAAGAGTCAGAACCATACTCATCAGGATAGCCAGAGGAGCCACCTGGATACTGATAAGGGGAATGCTGTTGAGAAAATAGGATAAATATTGAGAAATGTTCGCCTTATGTTCAATGAAGTCACCGGCTTTTTCAAAAAAATCGACCAGCAGATAAATTCCGATACAGGCACTGAGTGTCAAACCGAGAATGTGCAGGAAATGACGCAGAAGGTAACGATCAACCTGTTTCATTTGCGCCCTCCTGTCAGCCGTGCCAGAAAGCGTTTCAGTGGTGACAGGGACAGGCGTACCGGTTTTTCGATGGCGGTACGATGAATAAAGAAGATTCCACCGCAGACAAAGAGCAGGTTGGGCAGGTACAGGGCGATTGCTGCCGGCAGGGTTCCCTTACTGGCAAGGGTGCTGGCAAGGCTGAGGAGAATGTAATAACAGAGAGCTGTTCCCAGAGCCAGGGCGAAACCAGCACCCTTGCCGGAACGGCTTGATTGCAACCCTAATGGTATCCCGATCAGGGCGAAAACCAACGGTGCTGCCGAGGTACTGATTCGCTTGTGAAGCTCAACCGCCAGCCGGTTGGCTCTGCGGGTGTCGGTCTGCTTCTGGCGGGCTTCAATAAGCTGGCGCGGGGTATATTCGCCCAGAGAATGTGAGCGGGACGAGGTGCCGGTCAGTTCTTTGTCGATGTTCAGATTGATATCGTAAGTCGTGAAGCTGATGGTTTGATAGCTGTTCTTCTGGTCGTTGGCCAGATGGTGGATTGTTCCCTGCTTCAGGCGCAGGGTCAGGGTTTTCAGTTGTGGATTACGAATGAAGCGACCTCGGCGGGCAAAAATATTTGCCGGTTTTTTGGCCGAACGTTCATCCGAAATAAACAGGTTGTGCATCTGATCCTGTCGATCATCCATCGATTCGGCATAGATGACCAATCCCTCGAAACTGTCATTGAATACCCCTGCTTCAACTCCGATACTGGCCCGATCTGAAGCGATGGTGAATATCTGATCCCGAAAAGCTGTCTTGCCCGCCGGTTCACCATACAGGGTCAGGGCACCGGTTACCAGAGAGCAGGCCAGGGCAAAGATCAGGGTAGGCATCAGCAGAGAGTAGAGACTGATCCCGCTGGCTTTCAGGGCAATAAATTCACTGTCAGCCGATAGACGTCCGAACGCCAGAAGGATGCCAAGCAAAAAGGAGAGGGGGATGGTAATGCTGAGAAAGGTTGGCAACAGGTAGCTGAAAAGCTTAAGGATGCTGCCCAGGGGGACTCCCTTGTTGACCACCAGCTCTGTCAGGCCGGGAAGTCGCCCCATAACCAGGATAAAGGTGAAGATTATCAGCCCGAGCAGGGTCGGGGTGAGAACTTCACGAAAGACATAAAGGTTGATGCGTCGGGTTGCCATGGGCGGCATCTTATTACAGCTGTGTGGAACTGTAAATATTCGACACCAATGAATCGTTTCCCGGAGGCAGAATTTTTTCTTGATCATGATTTATGGTCATGGTATAGACCACGGGTTAACCACTACGCACGCTTTTTGACTGTTGCAGGGGGTCTCGGGACAGATACCCGAGCCTGAAACAGGGTGACGAAAGCGGAGGATTCAAACCAGAAAAAAGGAGCAACAAGATGGCCCAGATTACCATGAAGCAACTGCTGGAAGCCGGAGTTCACTTCGGTCACCAGACCAAACGCTGGAACCCGAAGATGAAACCTTATATCTTCGGCGCACGTAACGGCATTTACATTGTCGACCTGCAGAAGACGGTACGTTACTTTCGCTCGGCCTGCCAGTTCATCCAGGATACTGTCGCCGCCGGAGAGAAGGTTCTGTTTGTTGGTACCAAAAAACAGGCTCAGGACGCCATCGCTGAAGAAGCGACCCGTTCTGATCAGTACTATGTCAACAATCGCTGGCTCGGCGGTATGCTGACCAACTTTTCCACGATCAAGCAAAGTATTGACCGGCTCAAAAAGATCGAGGTCATGGCGACCGACGGAACTTTTGAGAAAATGACCAAAAAAGAGGTTTTGCAGCTGGAGCGTGAGCGGACCAAGCTGGAGAAAAACCTGGGTGGTATCAAGAATATGGTCAAGCTTCCCGGTGCCGTGTTCATCATTGATCCCAAAAAGGAAGCCATTGCTGTTCAAGAGGCCAAGCGTCTCGGGATTCCGGTTGTTGCCGTGGTTGATACAAACTGTGACCCGGATGGCATCGATTACATTATTCCCGGTAATGATGATGCGATTCGCGCGATCCGTTTGTTTGCCTCACGCATGGCTGATTCTTGTGTAGAGGGCAGTGAGAAGCGTGCGGCTGCCAAGCAGACCGCCGCAGAAGGTCAGGACGCAACTGAAGAGGTTCAGGCCGTGGAAGAAGCGCCTGCAGCGGCTGCACCTGCTGCTGAATAAGCCAGAACAGATCAATTCAGTTTTTCCGACGGCTGGGCAGTACTGCCCAGCCGTTGACGTAAACATTCGAAAATCGGTTTTTCATCGCAACATAAATGGCGGATTAAAAACCCAGGTATGGAGGAATGACGACGTGAGTATCACAGCATCAATGGTATCTGAACTGCGTAAAAAAACTGGCGCAGGCATGATGGATTGCAAAAAAGCACTGACCGAAACCGGTGGCAATATGGACGAAGCCGTAGACTTTCTGCGCAAGAAGGGTCTTTCTGCCGCGGCTAAGAAGTCGGGTCGGGTTGCCGCTGAGGGGGTAGTAGTCGCGGCCTCTGCGAGAACCAGAGGGGTTCTGGTTGAGGTCAACGCCGAAACTGACTTTGTTGCCAAGAACGCTGATTTTCAAAAATTTGTCCAGGGTATTGCTACCGTCAGTCTCGAAAGTGACGCAGCCGATGTCGAAGCACTGAAGAGTTTGCCATTTCCCGGCACCGACCGGACTGTGGCGGAAGAGCTCACTCATCAGATTGCAACGATTGGCGAAAATATGAGTCTGCGCCGTCTTGACCGGTGTGATGCCGGCGAGGGTGTGGTCGTGAACTATATTCACGGTGGTGGCAAGATCGGTGTACTGGTCGAGCTGAAGACAACGTCGACCGATGCTCAGGTTGAGGCTCTTGCCCGCCAGGTTGCCATGCATGTTGCGGCGACCAGCCCACAGTATCTCAAGCGTGATCAGGTGCCTTCTGAAATCGTTGATAAAGAAAAAGAGATCATGCGGGTCAAGGCTCTTGACAGCGGCAAGCCGGAAAATATCGTCGAAAAAATCATTGCCGGTCAGATCAATAAATTCTTTGGCGAGGTTTGTCTTCTGGAGCAGGCTTTTGTCATCGATCCAGACCAGAAAGTGGGCAAGGCAATCGAGAAACTTGCCAAGGAACTGGGAACCGAAATCGAACTGAGTCGCTATGTCCGCTACCAGTTGGGTGAAGGGATTGAAAAGAAAGAAGATGACTTTGCCGCCGAAGTTGCAGCGCTGAGTAAATAATCCAACCGGTTCATTTGCTTTTTTCAGAGGTTATTTGTGGCTGATATCAAGTATCGACGAATTCTGCTCAAGCTCAGTGGTGAGGCTCTGGCCGGTGATCAGGGTTATGGTATTGACCCGGAAGTGATCAATGGCATTGCCGCCGAAATTGGTGAAGTTGTTGCCCTGGGTGTCGAGGTTGCCCTGGTGATCGGAGGCGGTAATATCTTTCGCGGTCTGGCGGCATCATCCAAGGGGATGGACCGTGCCAGTGCTGACTACATGGGGATGCTGGCGACAGTCATGAACAGTCTGGCGATGCAGGATGCCCTGGAAAAGCAGGATGTGGTCACCCGGGTCCAATCGGCGATCGATATGCAACAGATTGCTGAACCCTATATTCGTCGTCGGGCCGTCCGCCATCTCGAAAAAGGGCGGGTGGTGATCTTCAGTGCCGGGACCGGAAATCCCTATTTTACGACCGATACAGCGGCCAGTTTGCGGGCTATGGAGATTGGTGCCGAGGTTATTCTCAAGGCAACCAAGGTTGACGGGGTCTACAGTGCTGATCCGGCCAAAGACAAGAATGCGGTCAAGCTTGATGATCTGACATACCTTGAAGTGCTGCAAAAAGGCTTGCAGGTGATGGATGCGACAGCAACCTCGCTCTGCATGGATAATGATCTGCCCATGATTATCTTTGATCTGACCCGTCGCGGCAATATCATGAAAGTTGTCTGTGGCGAGATGATCGGAACGATTGTCAAAGGAGGAGCTACTGATGCTTAAGGATATCCTCAGTGAGGGACGGGTTGCCATGGATAAGGCCATCAAGGCATTGCGGCGTGATATGGCCAGGGTTCGTACCGGTCGGGCGTCGATTTCGTTGCTTGATGACGTTATGGTCGATTATTATGGCAATCCGACACCACTCAGTCAGGTTGCCAGCCTGAGTGTTCCCGAGCCGCGCCTGATTACGATTCAGCCCTGGGAGAAGAACCTGATCCCTGATATTGAACGGGCAATTTTCAAGGCGGATCTTGGGCTTAATCCTTCTTCTGATGGTCAGCTCATTCGTTTGCCGATTCCGGCATTGACTGAAGAGCGCCGCAAGGAGATGGCCAAGCAGGTGCGCAAAATGGGTGAAGATGCACGGATATCAATCCGTAATGCGCGCCGTGAGGCGAACGAGACTCTTAAGCTGCTCGAAAAAGATAAAGAAATCACTGCTGACGATCTCAAGCAGGGTGAGAAAGAGGTTCAGCAGTTGACCGATGATTTTGTCGCCAAGGTTGATACGGCGGTTAAGGAAAAAGAACAGGAATTGCTGGAAATCTGATCTGTTGACAGATTTCCCTTTTTACAAGGAGAATATCGATGGCTCTTAAAATTACTGACGAATGTATTGCCTGTGGCACCTGCGTTGACACCTGCCCCCTGGGTGCAATTGCTGAAGCGGGTGATATCTATGCAATCAGCGATGACTGCACCGAATGTCGGGCCTGTGTTGACAGCTGCCCGGTTGATGCAATCGTTGACTGAGAAAATATTAGCTTCTGGTCTTTGAAAAAGGGTGCCTTTATGGCACCCTTTTTTTTATCTCTCAGGAGACCGCACCTGCGGTGCCTGTGAACAGTGAAATACGCTGCAAATAAAGCAAATAAGTCTTTCCCATAATTTAATTCTTGACAGGTTTTGTAAGCTCGATGAAAAAGGCGATCAGCTGCTTGAGCAGGTGATGGATAAACTTGGGTTATCGGCGCGTAGTTTCACCCGTATTCTTAAACTGGCGCGGACGATAGCTGATTTAGCTGGGGTTGAGCAGATCCAGACGATTCATCTGGCCGAGGCGATTCAGTATCGCGGGGTGGATCGGAAGTTGGGGTGAAAGAGAGAGGACGGTAGGAGAAAAGGACATGCTCAATATGCAAATAGAGTCAACCGTAGATTTGGCCACTTTATCACAATTACCCTTCAGAATCAGGCACTTCCTGAACTGCTTTATACACTCAAAACTGCCGCAGACGGAACAGTCACCCT
>JAJRWH010000010.1 GCA_024276935.1 Deltaproteobacteria bacterium | reverse complement strand
TTTTTTCCAGCAGTTCTATCCGCCGACTCTTGAGAAACGCCTTGCGGTTTTTGTTGAGCCATAAAGGAGCGGTGAATTCGACATTCGATACCGGTTTCTTTGCCATCATCTTCTCCGGGGTCATTATGCGCTATATACATAGCTACATAACGCATGACACAGAATTATCAATGGATCGGTATGGATGTCAAACAAAAAGACGGAAAGGTCTGTTTTTCAGGGGTGATACCGGCCCGCAAAACAGACCAGAGTGATTGCTGTCAGGGCAGGGGGATTTCGTCAAACTGCATTGTCAGCAGATTGATTGTCAGCATCTTGCGGGAGACCGGAGTGCCCTGCTTCAACAGCAGCTTGCAAACTTCTGCAACCTGAAGACTGGCCGCGACGGCCGGGGTAAAGGAGGGGTTGCCCAGTTGAGATTCAACCCCTTTGCCGTGGTGCCAGTTTGCATACAGGCGTTGCAGGGTTTCTTCGCCGGGAGCAATGGTTGCGACCTGGCCGAACCAGCCAGCGATCGCTCCGTGAATCAGGGGAATCTTCATGTGATTGCAGACTGCAGCCAGCTCAAGGCGTGTCGCGATACTGTCGACAGCATCAACCACCAGGTCGGCAGAGGCGAGTAATGACTGGCCTGTGTCTTTGGTAAAAGCAGTGGCCATTGCGGTGACCCGGATTGCCGGGTTGATGTCGTTCAATCGTTGTTTGGCAACCTCAACCTTGGGGCGACCCAGGGATGACATTGTCGACAGCAGTTGCCGGTTCAGGTTGCTTTCTTCAAAAACATCAGGATCGATGGCAATGATCTGGCCAATGCCGAGGCGTGCCAACTCTTCGAGGATATAACCGCCAAGTCCGCCACAGCCGATAACCGCGACTCTGCTTTGAAACAGGTGCAATTGCTGCCGGGTCGAGATCATCTGCTGATTGCGCTGATAGCGGGTTGGCAGAAATCCGGCCTGTAAAATCTCTTCTTCTGCTTCGGCGAGAGTCAGCTGAAATTCCTGCGCAATCAGTTGCTGGTCACTCCAGGAAATCAGATTCTCCCGGGCCTTTTTCTGCAGCGTCTTGAGGAATGAATCCATCTCAGCCACCTCCAACCAGGGGGAAAATTGCCAGAATGTCACCCTCTGCAAGAGATTGGTCACTTTTTGCGTGAATCATATTCAACAGAATGATCCCCACTTCTGATTCGGGAATTGCCAGCTCTTGCAGGATATGACTGACGAGGGTTGATTCAGGATAGGATCTGACGTCGCATTGAAAGCGTCCGGTCTGAAATGATGCAAAGAGTTTAACGGTGATCTGCATATCAAACCTCCCGGGAAGAACGGTCGCAGGGCAGGGTTAAGGTCTATTCTGCAAAGATAACCCGCAGAAAAAATTCTTGTGTGTCATCGGTTGCCTGAAGGTGGTTCTGCAGTTCAGTGATGCTGACAGGCTGACCACCAAGAGTGGCTGCCTTGATAGTATGCCAGAAAGAATCATTTTGACAGGCGAACGGAATGTTCAGTTTTTGCCGGGGCAACCAAATTCCGTAATGGAGCAAGGCGGCACCCATTTCAGCCATGATCATATTGAACAGTTTGATCCTGATGCGTCCGTTGCCGATCGTTGCAGGCTGCTGGCTCTGATAGGTGATGGCATCGCGCATGGCGGCAAGATGACCGCCACGACGCATGGTGGTGCCGACCAGCCCGGGCATAGCGGAGGAAAGCGCCAGGGTGGAACCTTCTTGCAGGTAGGCATTTTCAGGGTTGTCGATTGCTTTGCCATCAAGAAAAAGGGTGGTGATTCGTTCGTTGAGGTAAGAGAGTGTTATCCCCAGTTGATCGGTCAGCAAACTTGTAATGCTGCAACCGGTCTGGACGTTCAGCCACAGACCCTGTTGAATCAGGGGGTAGAAGGCCGAAAGGCTGGCCGGTACCAGGGTCAATTGCAGGTTGTGGACTTCCTTCATGGGTGATCATTTCCGAGCAGGCTGTTGAAAAACTATCTGCGTTGCGATTGCGGTGTTAAAAATTGCCTCAAAATGCTCATTTACTGGGTGTAAACTGCGCTTTTTCGACAATTTTTGCCTTGCACTCGCGGCCTCGAAAACGTTTTTCAACACCCTGCGGTTAGTGGAGAGAGGCCCGGATTCGGGCCCCTCTCTTCTCTTTATGAGCGGTCAGTCCCAGTTGTAGAGCTGATCCAGTTCCTCGTCTGGAACCTGAAAGCTGATGTTGTGTGGGGGAAGGGGTTCTGAGCTGAAAAAGCGGGGCAGCCGGTCATCTTCAGGACCGAAACCTGCTTTCTTGTTGAAGTCACGCTCCAGAGACAGAACTTTCTGTCCCAGGGCAACAACATCGTCGCCGGTCATCTCGATCCCGTAAAAAGATCCCAGCAGGTCCAGCATGGCCTGGAAGGTTTCTGGCTGATCGAGAATCGGGAAGGCAATGAAGAGGCAGAGCCCGGTTGAATCGATTGCCGTAGTGGCAATTTGCAGGTTGCGGGACAGCTCGATCTGGCCTTCCGGTTTCAGGGGATCGACATCGCCCCCGACTTTGAGAATGTTGGTGGCGACCGCATAGCCTGCGGTATGGTCGGCCCCTTGAGTGCTGGTTGCGTAAGTGACACCGATCCCCTGAACGGTTCGTGGATCGTAGGCGGGCAAGGCCTGATTTTTGACGACCGGCACCCGCTCAACAGCAAAAGCCTTGCCGGTGAATGCGGCCCCGTTACCCAGGATTCTTCCCAGCGGAGTCCCTTTGCCGACTTCATCGCGCACCAGACGGATCGCTCCTTCACTATCGCCAAATTCGAGCAGACCACCTTCCATGGCAACGCCGACAGCAACGCCCATTTCAATGGTATCAAGGCCGATATTGTCATCCCAGTAATCGAGGGTTGCAATGGCATCCAGATCGCTGATGCCGCAGTGTCCACCATGGGACCAGACCGTTTCATACTCTGGTTGTTTGGTCAGATACTTGCCCTGTTTGTCGTGATAAATCCCCGAACACTGGATGACGCAGCCGCGATGGCAGCCGTGAGTGGCGCTTCCTCCCCGTTCGATTTCAAGGGCAGCCTGGGTTTCACCGCTGATGCTGGTGGCGTCTTCAAACTGGCCGGTTTTGAAATTGCGGGTCGGGTAACCACCTGCTTCATTTAGTACGTTGGTCAAAACGTTGGTCCCGTAGGCAGGCAGGCCCTCACCAGCCACCGGATGCTTGCGGATCCCCTCGACAAATGCGCGATTGGCCGCCTTGAACTTGTCGGCATCTTTGGGTTGCCGATTTTCACAGCCCTGATCATCAAGAATAATCGCCTTGATCCGTTTGGAGCCCATGACAGCTCCGACGCCTCCGCGGCCACAGTGGCGGGTCGGGCGCAGTTCCGGATCGGTGCAGGCAATCGAGGCCGCGGCAAACATCCGTTCACCGGCACTGCCGATAGAGATGTAGGCCACCTTGTCGCCATATTCCTGTTTGAGCTTGTCAATCAGGGGATAGTTGTCGAGCAGTTTCAAACTGTTGTCGACGCTGATGGTTACCTGGTCCTTGTTGATATGTATTTTGTAAAGGTCATCTCCCTGGGGTTGACCTTCGATGATGATAGCAGCATAGCCCAGACGGGCGAGGACCTGGGCGGCCTGGCCCCCGGCATTGGATTCTTTTATCCCGCCGGTCAACGGGCTTTTGCAGCCCACCGAGATCCGGCCTGAGATTGCGGCAGCACTTCCACTGAGCATTCCCGGAGCAAAGACCAGTTTGTTTTCGGCCCCCAGGGGATGACAGTCGGGTGGTACCTCTTTGCCGACGATTGTCGAGGTGGTTGCCCTGCCGCCGAGTGCGGCAAATTCCCCAGCCTTTTCAATGCTTTGTTGAGGTCCTCCTGCGGCACCCATGTTGATTCTGAGAATCTTGTCCATAGTGTCTCCTTTACTTTGTTTGAGTGTAAAGCATGCTGTTTTGATCTATGGCAATGACATGATACGCAGGTTTCTGAACAGATCGTCAGCAACCTGAAACCTGATTGGCCTTGAGGAAACCGGTAAATAATATCGCACCCGGAAGAAAATGCCGACATTTTTTTAATGATAACAACAATTCTTTCTTTATCCTGAACTATGCGCAGAAGATATCTGTGTGAATTGTTGACGAAGGACAGGCGGAGTGAACCCGTAAAATGTGTTAGTTTATAAAGGATTCATCGCGCTTTTCCGGGCTCTACCTGTTGGGAGTGGCGGAAGAGTTGTCTCTGGCGGGAGGTTACAGAATGCATCAGCAGCCTGAATCTGAACAACATGAGAGTCTTCTGGCACCGGTTCTCAGAAGTTATCCCAGCAAACTGTTTGTCGAGACAACAACCCAGTGCAATCTGGGCTGTGCCATGTGTGTCAAGCAAACGGCGGATTGCGGCATTACCGAGGGGATGATGTCCCCGGCGACCTTCAAGGGGCTCACGCCTGGATTGTCGCGTGCCGAAGCCCTGATTCTCAACGGTGTTGGCGAACCCCTGCTTCACCCGGAACTCGAATCGTTCATTGCCACCGCAAAAGAGACGATGTCGTCTGGAAGCTGGGTCGGTTTTCAATCCAATGGTTTGCTTCTTGATGAACAACGTGCCTTTTCTCTTCTTGCTGCCGGGCTTGATCGGATCTGCCTTTCGGTTGACACCCTGACTCCTGAAAAATTGAAACAGATGCGTGAAGGGGTCGAAATATCTGACCTGAGCCAGGCCTTTTCAGCCCTGACAAAAGCGCGGACAGAGCTGGGCCGATCGCAGTTTGAAATCGGCGTCGAAATTGTGGTGATGCGCAGTAATCTGACGGAACTTCCCGACACATTGCAGTGGGCCGCGAGCCGGGGAGCAACCTTTGCTCTGGTCACCCATGTATTGCCTTATGACGCCACCCATCTCAATGAAATGGTCTATGAATCCTGCTCCGGGCAGGCGATTGAATTGTTGCAGAAGTGGCGAAAAATTGCAGCGGCAGATGGGGTTGATATCGATCTTTACCCCCGGGTGCTCTGGAACTACAGCAAGAGTGCTGCCGAACAAAGAGTGGTCGACTATGTCGAAAGATTGAAGGCCGAGGCACAGGAGCAGGAGGTTTATCTCGATTTGAAAAAACTGTTCCAGATTGATGCCCACTGGCTTGATCGCGTGGCCGAGGTATTTTCACGTGCCGAGCAGGTTGCTCATGCCACCGGTCTGGACCTTGAACTGCCCCAGGTGGTTCTCAAAGAGAATCGTCGTTGTGAATTTGTTGAAGATGGCAGTGCGTTTATCTCCTGGCAGGGAGATGTGCACCCCTGCTATTTTCTCTGGCACGGCTACCACTGTTTTGCCAGTGGCTGGCAGCAGATGGTCAAACCGAAGGTTTTTGGAAATCTGAACGAGCAGTCGATTCTTGAAATCTGGAATTCGTCAGCGTTCAAAACCTTTCGCGACAATGTGACAGGCTACGATTATCCTTACTGTGCAGGGTGTGGCCTGGCTCCCTGTGATTATATCCAGACCGATGAGTTTGAGCAGGATTGCCACATCAATCAGGAGCCCTGCGGCAGTTGTCTTTGGTGCATGGGGCTGTTTCAGTGCCTGCGTTGAGCCGTCTCCCGCTCAGGATTTTTCGCGGATAAAACGGTAGCCGCGCCCCCGGACTGTTTTGAAATGATCAGGATGGGTCGGATCGGTTTCAAAGTATTTACGCAGGCGCACAATGAAATTATCCAGAGTTCGTGTTTCGGTATCGGGGGACATTCCCCACACCGTTTGCAGCAATTCCCCCCGGCTGATGACCTTGCCCTCGCGACTGAAAAAGAGCTCCAGCATCTTGACTTCGAGTTCGGTCAATTCGATCTGAGCTGTCGCGGTTATTGCACGGCGTTCAGCCAGATCGATCAGATTATCTCCGAAAGTATAGGTTGTTTTCTCGGCACGGGTTGGGCGGCTGCGGCGTAGCAAGGCCTTGACGCGCAGGAGAAACTCTTTAAGGCTGAAGGGTTTGGTCAGGTAGTCATCGGCCCCTGCACTGAGCCCTGCGACCCGGTCAACTTCATCACCCCGTGCTGTCAGCATCAGAATTGGCAGGTCTGATCCGGATTTACGCAAGCGACGACAGAGTTCCAGACCATCGATACCGGGCAGCATGATATCAAGAACCAGCAGATCAAAAGAGTCGGTATCCAGTTTGGTGATGGCTTCTTCAGCACTGAGACAGTGTACTGAACGATAGCCTTCTGCCTCCAGGTTGAAAAGAATTCCTTCTGCAATATGCGGTTCATCTTCAACCAGCAGTATACTGGTTTGGCCTGGTGTCATCATGGGTTTTCTTCTGTCTCTAGGTTTTGTAATGGCAGGCGGAGGAAAAACGTTGCGCCCTTGCCAGGTCCTTCACTCTGGACCCATACCTTGCCTTTGTGGCGCCGCAGGATCGAGCGAACAATGAAAAGGCCGAGACCACTGCCACGGATTGTTTTGCCGGAGATACGAGCCCGGTAAAACATGCGGAAAATCTTTTTGTGTAAACGAGGATCAATGCCATGCCCCTTGTCGGCAACACTGAGCAGGGCAAAGTTGGCATGACGTTTCAACTCGACTCGAACCTGTGGTGGGCCGTCGGCATAAAGGATGGCATTTTCCAGCAGGTTGCGCAGTACCGTCTCCATGGCTTCCTTGTCAAAGTAGGTACGGATGTCTGGTTCCAGGTGCCAACTCAGTTGGCCTTCTGGTGGGAACATGGTTTTCTTTCGCTCTAACCAGTTTTCAAGGGTGGCTGAAAGATTACCCGGTTCCAGGTTGATGGTGGTGTCGCGATGTTCAAGTTTACTGGCGGTCAGCAGGTTGGTAATCAGATTGTTGAGCCGTTCGGTGTCGCCTTGCATAAGCTGGACAAAATGCTGCAACTGTTGTGGTTCTGGCTGGCGCATCTCAATGGTTTCAAGGTGCAGCTGCAGTGAGGCCAGCGGCGATTTCAATTCGTGACTGACCTGGGCGATAAAGTTGTGTTGGGCGCGGTAAAGAGAAGCCTGGCGACGCCAGTAGATAAAGATGACGTAGATTCCAGCCAGGATCGCCACCAGTAACACAATCCCTTCGGTCAGAATTAGCCAGTCGGTTTTTTGCGGGAGCAGAACCGTCTGATAACGTTCGGCCAATTCTTTGAGTTGCTGATGGCGGCCCAGGAACCAGTAGATCCAGCCGACCAGCAAAACAATCCATAACAGCTGAACGCCGATAAAGGTTATCAGGGGATGAAACATACGTCGAAAGAGCTTCATGGCTTATTTCTGTACCTTTTCAGGGGCCAGGATCAGGGTGGTTTTACACAATTATTACAGTTGCAGCGTAGATTGCTCTGTTAGAATAGGCGTTGAGAAAATATTACGCAAGGAGCAGGTATGACTGTGAGTTTAACGATTGGACGACATAGTACGCGGTTTCCGGTTATTCAGGGAGGCATGGGGGTGCGGGTTTCCGGCCACCGGTTGGCTGGCCATGTTGCCAAAGCCGGTGGAGTGGGGTTGGTTGCCGCTGCGGGCCTGGCTCTTAACAGTGGTCTGTTTAATGGCAAAAATTACTACAAGGCCGATCGTGAGGCCCTGTTGACCGAGTTGGCCAAAGCTCGTGCGATTGCCCCGGATGGCGTCATCGGGGTCAACTGCATGGTTGCGGTCAGCAATTATGATGAGGCGATTCGGGCCTCTTGCGAAGGGGGAGCACAGTTGATTGTCAGTGGGGCCGGTTTGCCACTCAACCTTCCCGGTTTGACAGCTGATTACCCTGACGTGGCGTTGGTTCCGATTGTCTCTTCGGTCAAGGCGGCGCAACTAATTGCCCGCAAGTGGCACAAGGGTTTTGATCGTTTGCCTGATGCTGTCGTGGTTGAAGACCCTGATACCGCAGGCGGGCACCTTGGTGAAAAGATGGAGAAGATCGCCAATGGTGACTATGATCAGTACGCAACGGTGCGGGGCGTAAAAAAGTATTTTCAGGACCAGTGGAACCTCGACATCCCGGTCATTGCCGCAGGCGGTATCTGGGATCGGGCTGATTTACAGCAGGCTCTGGCTCAGGGAGCAGATGGGGTGCAGATGGCGAGTCGTTTTGTCTGTACGGAAGAATGCGACGCCGAAGATGCATTCAAACAGGCGTATCTTCAGTGCAAGCAGGAGGATATCGGCCTGGTGATGAGCCCGGCGGGATTGCCGGGACGGGCCCTGGTCAGTAACGTTGCTGCGGTCCGTCAACATGATCTCGACAAGAATGTTCGTTGCCCGCTCAACTGCCTGAAAAAATGTGCCTATAAGGAATGTCAGGAACGTTTTTGCATTGTGACCGCGCTTGATCGTGCCCAGCGTGGTGATATCGAGACCGGTCTGGTTTTCTGCGGGACAAATGCCTGGAAATCAGATCATATCGGAACTGTAGCGGACATATTTGAAGAGTTGTTTCCGCAGGAGGAGCGTGCTGCGGGTTGAATTTGATGTTTAATTCGGTTCTTTTCAGAGCCCGGCGTGACCTGATGTGTCACGCCGGGCTCTGTTTTTTCAACGAAAGATTCCTGGCAGAAGGGGTAATTCCTCCCCCTGATCCTGCTTGAGTTTGTCCCCCTGTCTGGTGTATTCTCATCCAATTGTCTTAACTGACTCTTCCGGCGTAAAATGGGGGAGTTGTGGAGGGGTATTCCGGATGGGAGACCGCATGAGTTCAACAGAAGAAAAATTTATCCCCAAGTGGATCGCCTGGGAGTCGACCCAGCGTTGCAACCTGAATTGTGTCCATTGTCGTTGCTCTTCCGACATGAGTGCCGCCGCAGGTGATTTCAACACCGCAGAAGCCTTCAAGCTGATCGATGATATCTGTGAGGTCAGCCAGCCGGTGATGGTGCTCTCTGGTGGCGAGCCGTTGTTACGTGAAGATATCTTTGACATTGCTGAATATGGGACCAGCAAGGGGTTGCGCATGTGTATGGCAACCAACGGCACCCTGATTACCGATGATGTCTGTGCCAAAATGAAAAAGGCCGATATCAAAATGGTTTCCCTGTCTCTTGATGGCTCAACAGCGGAAATTCACGATAACTTTCGCAGTAGTGAAGGGGCTTTTGAGGGGACGATTCGTGGTGCCGAAACCCTCAGGCGCAACGGGATCAAGTTTTTGGTCAACTCGTCCTTTACCAAGCGCAATCAGCAGGATATCGGAGCCACTTTCAAATTGGCAAAAAGCATTGGTGCGACGGCCTGGTACATGTTCATGATCGTGCCAACCGGACGTGGCGAAGAGATCATGAGTGAGCTGATTTCAGCCGATGATTATGAAGAGATTCTTGCCTGGCACTACGAACAGGAAAAACTCGAAGACGAAATCCTGATGCGTCCGACCTGCGCACCGCACTACTACCGGATTGTGCCGCAGATGGCCAAGGCTGAGGGCGTTGATTTCAAACGCCGCAGTCTGACTTTTTCAACCGGCGGTGGTAAGGGGTGTATCGCGGCCCAGACGATCTGTCTTATCGATTGTTTCGGTAACCTCAAGCCTTGCTCCTACTTCCATTCATCCGTCGGTAACGTCAAACAGATTCCCTTCAAGGAGCTCTGGTTCAACAGCAAGACCTTTAACGATCTGCGAAATTTTAAAGAATACAAAGGCAAGTGTGGCGAATGTGAATTTATCAACATCTGTGGAGGCTGTCGGGCCCGTGCCGATGCTGTTTACGGGGACTATATGGCTGAAGAGCCCTTCTGCAATTATGTTCCGCCGCGGACTCGCAAGCGTCTGGAGTCTGAGGCCAAAGAGAACCCCGCGAAATAAAAATTGATTTCAAACCGATGATTAACTCAGGAGATAAATAATCCATGACCACTGAATATGATTTTCTCAAAGCCTGCTGGTGCCAGCCTGTCGAGCGTGTCCCTGTCTGGTTGATGCGCCAGGCCGGACGTTATCTGCAATGCTACAAGGATGTTCGCGCTCAGGGAGGCGGAACCTTTCTCGATTTGTGCAAGGATCCGGCTCGGGCTGCCGAGGTAACAATCCAGCCGATCGATATTCTTGATGTCGATGCGGCGATCCTCTTCTCCGATATTTTAACACCCATCGAACCGATGGGGATGGCACTCGATTTTGTTCCTGGTCCGGTTTTCGAAAAGCCGGTTCGGACCGCTGCGGATGTGGATGCCCTGGTGGTTCCTGAAGATATGTCCCAGGCAGTACCTTATGTCCCTGCGATTATCAAGCGTCTGCGGACCGCGTTTGAGGGGCGTGTCCCTCTGATCGGTTTTGGCGGTGCACCGTTCACCCTGGCTTGCTATATGGTCGAAGGCAAGGGGTCGAAGGATTTTGCCAGCCTCAAGCAGATGATGTATGCAGACTTTCCCCTCTACGATGCCCTGATGCAGAAAATCACCGAGATGGACCGGCGTTATCTGAATATGCAGATCGAAGCCGGTGCTCAGGCGATTCAGATTTTTGATACCTGGGGTGGTTTGCTGGCCCCGCACGATTTTGAAAAATATATCCTGCCCTACGTCAAGCAGTTGATCAACGGCCTCAAGCGCGACGGGATTCCGGTTATCTATTTTGTTAAAAATGGCGGAACCATGCTCGAACTGGTCAAGGAGGCCGGTGCCGATGTTCTGGGCCTTGACTGGCATGTCAATCTGGGCAAAGCACGCGATATCCTTGGAGATGATGTGGCGGTTCAGGGGAACCTCGATCCGACGGTACTCTACGCCCCCAAGGATTACATCGAAAAAGAGGTGCAACGCATTCTTGATGAAAATGCCGGCCGACCCGGTTTTATTTTCAATCTCGGCCATGGGATTCTTCCGACCGTACCACCTGAAAATGCGGTCCACATGGTTGAATGTGTCCACCGCCTGAGTCAGAAGTAGCGTGAAGTGAGAGGTGTAAGGGGTGAGGTGAAAAATCCTGTTCGCTCCTTACACCTCACTTCTCACTCCTTCAGGGTTCTGCCATGCCATTAAAAACAAAACCGATCGCGCTGATTTTGCTCAACATGGGTGGCCCCGATTCGCTCGATGCGATCGAGCCTTTTCTCTATAATCTTTTCAGCGACCGAGAGCTGATTCAACTGCCGCTGGGAGCTCTGCTACAGAAACCTTTCGCGCGGCTTATTTCTCATTTTCGCAGCAAGAAGGTGCGCGAGAGTTATGCGTATATCGGTGGGGTATCACCGTTGCTGGAGTGGACGCAGAAGCAGGCAGCAGGCATTGCTGCGCGTCTGGGTGAGGCGGTCAGGCCTTTTGTGGTGATGCGCTACTCGAAACCCTTTGCCAGCGAAGTTCTTGCACAACTTAAGACCGAGGGGATCAGGCAGGCGATCATTCTTTCGATGTACCCGCACTATACGGGTGCAACCACCGGCAGCAGTGTGAATGATTTCAAGCGTCAGGCGGCCAGAATCTATCCCGAACTTGACTACCGCCTGATTGAGGAGTGGCACGACTGGCCCGGTTATATTGATGCTCTGGCCAACCGGGTTTGCGAAGGGCTGGACAACTTTCACGAGCTGATGCGCGACGAGGTACGAATCCTTTTCTCGGCACACGCCCTGCCGCAGAAGTTCATCGATCGCGGTGACCCCTATCAGGAGCAGGTTGAACGGACCGCCTGGGAGGTTATGCAGCGGGTGGGCGATTATCGCTGGAGTATTGCCTACCAGAGCCGCAGTGGTCCGGTACGCTGGATGATGCCCGGAACAGATGATGAGATTATCCGGCTGGGTTCAGAAGGGGAGAAGTCCCTGTTGATGGTGCCGGTTTCTTTTGTTTCGGACCATATTGAAACTCTGGAAGAGATCGACCTGCAATATCGTCTGCTTGCTGAACAGCATGGGATTCCGCATTTTTTCCGCGCCCCTTCATTGAATGATCATGAGGATTTTCTTGATGGGATGGCAGAGCTTGTGAGGCAAAGGTGTCCGCTGTAAAAGTTTGTATTCTCTGCAAGCAGTCTTTTGATTCCGACCAGTCGCTCGATCTTCCCGAACAGCAGGCCGGACTCCTGCTGGCAAAACAGGAATATCAGGATGCCGGTGATCTTTGTGCAAATTGTCTGGCCAGTCGTGGTCGTCTGGCCATGATGTATAAAACGGAGTGTTTTGATTAGGTCTTTGCTGTGGTTAAAAAAAGCCCCCTTTGGCAAGTCTGCCGAAGGGGGCTTTTTTTATTGTTTGAGTTCTTCTCAGCCGCCGTAAGAGTGCAGGCCTGAAAGAACCAGGTTGACACCGAGGTAGCAGAAAATTGTCGCTGCAAAGCCGATGATTGACAGCCATGCTGCTCGGCGTCCGACCCAGCCACGAGTGAAACGTGCGTGCAGGAATGCCGCATAGACAAACCAGACGATCAGGCTCCAGGTCTCTTTCGGATCCCAGCTCCAGTAGGTTCCCCAGGCGTAGTTGGCCCAGGCGGCACCGGTGACAATTCCGATGGTCAGCAGCGGAAAGCCGATCATGATGGCACTGTAGTTGATCTCGTCAAGAATCCGTACACTGGGGAAGATGCCAAGAATTCCACCAATCGGTGATCCGTCAGATTTTTCCTCTTTGCCGATCTTGATCAGATACATGATCGAAACCCCGCAGGCAACAGCGAAGGCGGCGTAACCAAGAAAACAGGTGATGACGTGGTAGGTCAGCCAGTTGCTTTGCAGGGCCGGAACCAGGGGCTCGATTGAGGTGTTGAGTTTCAGTTGTGCCCAGGTCATGGCAAAAAATGCGAAAGGAATAACAAAGGCCCCGACTGAACGCTGCTTGTATTTGATATCCAGCAGCAGATAGATCACCAGAATGGTCCAGGCAAAGAAGACCACCGATTCATACAGGTTTGACAGGGGAGCATGACCGACCCCGCCAGGCATTTGATAGGACTCGTACCAGCGCATGCCAATGGCCAGGGTATGCATAATGACACCGACCAGACTGACCAGGTGAGCAGCCAATGCGACCTTGCTGCTACGTGTGGCGAGATAGGTGATAAACAAAACCATGGCGATGAAATAGCCAAGGGTTACCAGATTAAATAGTTGTCCACTTTCCATGACGATCTCTCCTTGCCAACTCAGGCTTTATTTTCGATCGTGTCTTCGATCTGTTTTTTGAGGTCTTCAAACTTCAGGGCAAAGGCCGGTTGGTTGCGGTGGGCACTTGCTGCCATCTGAATCCGGGTTTTGCCATTTTCCTGTGACAGGCGAATCCAGACCCGTCGGTGTGAAAAGAAAAATGCACTCATTGAACCGAATACCATCAGAAAACTTCCAAACCAGACAACCCAGACTCCGGGGTCTTTGGCCACTTGCAGACCGGTATATTGTGGCTGCTTGTAACCTTTAAGGGCAAAGCTGAAATCACCACCACGCCGGACATCAAACTGGGGGAACTTTTGTAAAATAACGAAAGGAGTGCGGTGTTTGCCATCCGGGGCGTCAACATGCAGCTTTGCCGCCGGGCCATAGCTGTCGTAGCTGGGAGTGAAATCATCGACTGAAAATGAAAAGCCATTCGGCAAGGGAACTTTCTGGCCCTGAATGGGGTTGACCGTCATTTTGTCGCCCCCTTTGTTGTCGGTGACTTCAATCTCAAAACTGCCATTACCTGCCGGGCCGTAGCTGGACTGGTAGAAGGTGATTCCCTTATATGAAAGAGGTTTGTTGACAATAACTTTCTGTTTGTCGATGACGACCTTGCCATTTTCAGTCACCGTCAACAGGCTGCGAAACTCTTTGGGCCGTTGGGTGCCCGGATAGTATTCAACCTCGAATTTGTCACAACGGACACTGAAACCAAGATCGATCGGCTGATTGCCACTGCGTGGCCAGACCTGATTGATTTCGGTTCCTTCAACAATATTGACGTAGGCCTTGTAGCCCCAGACCGTACCGATGATTGCACCCAGCATGATAACCAGAATTGAGAGGTGGGTCATATAGGCCCCGAAACGGGAGTAGATGCCCTTTTGGGCAAACAGGTTCAGTTTGCCGTCGGCCTCTGTCAGAACCGGTTTGGTAAAAGAGTTTTTCAGCGCTTCAGAGATGCGCGGTGTCAGGGATTCAAGTGATTCATCACTGACAAATTCAGCTTTGTTGGTCGAGTTTTTAAATGTCCCCTCACCGGCAACCAGCATGGGGTTGACGACAAATTTCCAGGCGCGAGGAAAGTTTTTGATCGAACAGCAGATCAGATTTACACTGAAAAGACCCAGCAGGCCGACAAACCACCAGGAATGGTACATGTCGGTAAACTGCAACTTTTTGAAAAGCTCGTAATTGGCGCGACCATATTCGCGGATGTATTCTTCGGGAGAACCATCCTGTTGAATGATTGTTCCGATAATCGAGGTAATCGCCAGAAACAGCAGGGTAAATATTGTCAGTTTGAGTGAGCAGAAAAAATCCCACACGCGATCAGTTGAAGAAGTCTTTTTTATAGTCAAAACGAATGATCTCCATTAAATAGACGAATTGCCACCGGGAAAGATGACAAATCGGGTCATCATACCCGGGGTGAAGCAGGGCGTCAACCTGTAGGGGATCAGAGTCTCACATCAGCAGAATTGTGCTGCGCAGGCGTTTCAACTTTTGTGAAAGGGGCAGGATTTCTGAATCAGGCAGTTGGTCAGAGTTGTCAGCGATCAGAGGTTGAACAAAGGGTTCCGCGCTACGGCAGGCAGGCGCCTCGCTGCGAAAGTCGAACAGGGTGAAAACCTGTCCGCCGCGAAAGTTGAAAAGTTCAGTTTTTGTCTGCAGCTGATCGGCTGAACGATTGTGATGACAGAAGCTGGAAACCTGAAAGGATGCTTGTTGTTCGGTGGTCAAGGGGTGACAATCGTTTGCCAGAACAGAACCTGCAGCGTTCTTGACTGCATGGTCATAGCAGTTGAGGGCGCATTGCAGGCTGCCACTGCTGAGGATGACAAACAGCAGAATGGTTAAAAACAGCATCTGGCGGATTTGGCTATCAATCATTGTCACTCAAAATTCTGAAAGCTTCCGTTGGTTGTACCTGTACGAACAATAACGTTTCATGAACTCTATGCAAGCAAGGTGCCGTACTGACTTTGCAGGTGCTGGATGAGGCTTTATGCCATATCCGCTGGTTGTTTAGAGACCTGTTTTGGCCAGTTGTTCAAGGAGCTTGCGTTGTTTTTCATCTATTTCAGTTGGAACTTCTACGTTAATGACCGCATAGAGATCACCGGCTGGTCTTCCGGCGGATGCCGGTACGCCAAATCCCCGGAGCCGGATTTTTCCTCCCGGTTGCATTCCCGCCGGAACCTTTATCCGCTTTTCTCCCTTAAGGGTTGGAACTTCGGTGCTGGTCCCAAGACAGAGCTGGCTGTAGGGAAGGTGGATATCAACCAGAAGGTTATTCTCTTCGCGACGAAAAACCGGATCAGGGTCAATCCGGATCTGGAGATACAGATCACCACTGCGTCCCCCGGCAGGCGCAGGCCCCCCCTTGCCAGAAACCCGTAATTTTGCGCCTTCTTCAATCCCGGCAGGGATACGCACCTTGATTTGCTCAACCCGGTCTTCGTTGCGGTATTCGACCCGGCGTTCACCACCTTCGATTGCCAGTCGCAAAGGAACACCGATTTCCATCGAGTAATCCTGGCCCCGGGCCGGTTGGCGAGGGCCGCGCCCCCGTCCGCCACCAAACAGCTGGCTGAATAAGTCTTCGGCTCCTCCGCCACCAAAGTTTCCGAACAGGTCACCGAGATCGACATTGCGGAAGATATCTTCCTGACTGAAGCGTTGATGAAAGCCGCTTTCACCAAACTGATCATACTGCTGACGCTTTTCTTTATCTGAAAGAACCGCGTAGGCTTCAGTGATTTCCTTGAAACGCTCTTCGGCCTGTTTATCGCCCGGGTTGCGATCCGGGTGCCAGGTTTGAGCAAGTTTGCGATAGGCTTTTTTCAGGGCCGCCTGGTCAACGTCTTTGGCAACCCCGAGAATTTGATAGTAATCTTTGGCCATTTTGATTCCGGCCCTTTCTGTTAGAGTGACTGCTGACAACAGTTCTGAACTATAGAAACCGCGTTGTTCAACGTCAAGAGACTTTTTTATATCTGAATCAATAACTTGTGCTATCCGCGGACAAGAAAAGCACTGATTCAGGTTACAGTGAGGCAATCTCTTGACGGGTCAGGTGGTTGCCGTTAGTATGGTGAAAATTTTGTAATAAATGCGCGTCCGGCGCAACATATATTTATATTTCTGCCACCGATGAAGTCAATGGAGTTTGCATGACAAGAATCGCTGTACTTGGGGCGGGTATTTCCGGGTTGTCAACGGCATATGCCCTGGAAAAACTGGCTGAACAGGAAAATCTTGAGATCGAGGTTGTTGTTCTTGAAAGGCTGGATCGCACCGGTGGCAAGGTCATGAGTGTCAAGGCCGAGGGGTTTCTTTGCGAGTGGGGGCCGAACGGTTTTCTGGACAACAAGCCGATGACCCTGGATCTTTGTCGTGCTCTCGGGGTTGATGCCAACCTGTTACGTTCGAACGACAATGCCCGTAAACGGTTTATCTATGCCGGAGGAACCCTGCATCGCCTGCCGGAGACTGCCGGGGCCTTTTTTAAATCGAAGTTGATCAGCTGGCCGGGAAAAATGCGGCTTGGCTGTGAAATGCTGATTACGCCCAATCGGGGGAATGATGATGAAACTCTGGCCGATTTTGCTCGTCGTCGACTTGGCGGTGAGGCTCTGGAGCGTTTGATCGGGCCTATGGTTTCAGGCATTTTTGCCGGGGATCCCGAAACCATGAGTCTGCGCAGCTGTTTTCCGCGAATCTATCAGCTGGAGCAGGAATATGGTGGTTTGATCAAGGCAATGGTCAAACTGGGGCGAAAAAAACGTGCCGAGCGCAAGGCGGGGCAACAGGTTGCCAGTGCTGCGGGCCCGGGGGGAATCCTCACCTCTTTTTCCGGGGGGATTCAGGATTTAACCGACTCTCTGGTTGAAAAGCTCAAAGCCGAGGTTCGGGTCGGTAGCGGTGTTGAAAGGCTGGAACCAAAGCAGGATGGCTTTCTGCTTCATCTTGAAGATGCAACGACCGTTGAGGCGGAGCTGGTGGTGAGTGCTGTTCCGGCTCACGCTCTGACGGCCATGTTGCAGCAGGCGGATGCACAGGCGGCGACACTGTTGGCCCAGATCCCCTATGCGCCCATGAATATTGTCTGTTTTGGTTATGAGCGGGAAAAAATCGCACGGGATCTAGCTGGCTTTGGCTACCTGATCGCCAAAGGAGAAAAGCGACACACCCTGGGAACTCTCTGGGATTCGAGTATTTTCCCCAATCGCGCTCCGCGTGGGCAGGTTCTGCTCCGTTCGATGCTGGGTGGGGCAACCAATCCCCAGGCGATTGAACTGACCGAAGAAGAGGTCAAAAAAAGAACGATGGCTGATCTCAAACAGATTATGGGGATTGATGCCGAGCCGGATTTTGTCAAAATTTTCCGTCATCGTCGGGCGATTCCGCAATACATTCCCGGTCATGGTAGCCGGTTGGCTGAGCTTGATGAACGACTGGGGCAGATTCCGGGGCTGTTTTTAACCGGGAATGCGTTTTTCGGAGTCGGCATCAATGATTGTGTCAATGCGTCAAATCGGATTGCACAAAAGATGATCGATTTTGTTGCCAAAAAGCAATAAAGGTCTTGTTCCTTGAGGTTTGAGCTGGCTCAGGCGTCGTCTTCGCCATAAAGTCGTTCATAATCTGCAGCGATCATTTCATAATGCCCCAGGGTTGATTCGGCATTCTTTTCAATAACCTCTCTGGCTTCGGGGCGTTTGATCTCATTTGCCATGCGTCGCAGGCTGCCTTCTACTTCCTTTTCAAGCTTCATCGCCAGCTGTAATGCCTGACGCTCGTCGAGGCGTGCGACCAGACCGATATCAATCGCCTGGGCAGCGGAGCTGTCACTGCCGGGTGTTTCGATGAGGGCGTCAAAGTCGGGCAGATCGTCGCCGTTGTAGATCTGATAAAAACTGCGGGCATGTTCCATCTCTTCTTCTGCCAGCAGGTTGAAATGAAAGATGGCCCCTTCATCCTGCATGACCTCTGCGGCTTTTCGGTAGTAGTGCATGGCATCAACTTCAACCTGGATCATTTTACGGATGGCAAGATTTAATTCAGTCTGTGGCACTGTTTTGCTCCTCGTCCGGAACCTCTTCTTCAGCGTTGAGGGTTTCCTCTTCGATATCTGCTGCCATAACATGGAGTGGTGAATACTCCAGAAAGCGTAACCCACCTGCGGTGCTGTTTTCAATCACCGATATGGGTCCGGTGAGTTGATGTTTGATTTCTTCGGTGCTTTCGCCAAGGCTGATGACCACTCCCTCCATAAGGCTTCCAAGAGCATTGACCTTGGGATTGGCACTCGGGTGTTCCTCAGCCTTGAAACTCTCAAGTTCAGAATCGACACGTTTTTTTTCGGCTTCGAGATTGGCCTTGCGCCGAGTCAGAAGACTGACTCGAAGCTCAATCGCCTCCTGAAGCGCCTTGCGAAGATTTTTACGTTTACCAAGAGGACCCAGGGCAGAACCAATCCGCTGTATCTGCAGATTGCAGTTGCGTTGCTGCTGGCGGAGGGTTGTCAGGCGATCCGCTTCAGGGAAATAGACCCCGGCTGTCAGGCGGGTTTTGACCCCGGAGGCGGCCCCGAGATTACGGGCTTCGATGCCATCCAGTGCGACTGTTTCGCCTCCCGATATGGTTCCGCGCTCGACAACAACGGCCTGGGTTGATTTGACGCTGCAGTTGCGAATTTCATGCGCAACACTGACGTTGCCCCAGCACTCGACACGAACCTGGTTGAGATAGTTGGCCCGCAGATCTCCCCGGCAGCGAATCAGACCGTTGCCCAGACCTGCCATACTGCCAATTTCGATCGGGCCATCCGATTCGAGGTGGCAGGCTCCGACGGCCCCGCTGATTTTTATCCCCTTGCTCGATCTGATGTTGAAATCATCCAGCACGTCACCTTTGATTTCGACAATGCCATTAAAATCGATATTGCCGACGCTGAAATCGACATCACCGCTGACAATAAATTCTTCGGCAACTGCCAGGGTATGACCATCGAAAACAACCCGTCCGGCACTGGTTGCAATGGCGCTGGTTCCGTCAGGGCTCAGTTCGACGCCATCCCCAGCAGTCAGCTCCAGGGGTTGACCTTCCAATGCCGGGATCTGTTCGCCATGAACCGTCGTACCGGGAACACCGTACTCGGGTGGATGAATAATACCAATTTGCTGGCCCACCTCAACATTGGTAAAACTCTGAATGTTTCGCAGGTCGACGTTGCCTTTGTCATCTTCTTCGAAGTCGGTATCATCGCTGCTGGTTTTCACCGTCAGTTCCAGCCAGCCATCTTTGCCGGGAGTCGGTTCGGCCCCTGTTGCGATCCGGATCTCTTCCTGGTTGATCCCCATGGCGGCTTTGCTGCAAAATCTGGCAACTTCTTCCAGGTCAAGGCTGTCTTTGACCCCATGTTCTGCCAGCAGCTCGATCAGTTCGGAGGGGGCGATGGTATTTTCAGCATCAAAAACCGTGATGAACGCGTGGAGTTCCAGCTGGGATTCACCCATCTGCAAGCGTAGAATATAGGCCGGAGTCTTTTTCTCTGCCAGAATCTTGACACCGATTTCCGCTTTTTGTTGTTGTGGAGCAGAGCTCGCAATCATCGGGGTTCCCGGGTACAGGTCTGGGTCCGGATCTGTTTATTTATTGAAAAACAGACCGCAATATAGAGAGCGTCATTGACTTGTCTGGAAAGGATAGCAAAGATCGCGCCATTGTCTCGTTTTTACGAGACATTCAGGATTGATCTTCCCGCTGTTCAATGAATTTCGATCTCCTGATTCAGACGTCAGGAGTTGTCAGAAAAAGGGTGAAAGTGTGACTTCGCTTGACGATTCTGTTCTGCGCTGGGTATGCTCCGGGTTCTTTTTGGTAAATAGACAAGATGGTGTTTTGGGAGGCTGAATAAAAGATGTCAGAAGTTCGTGAACGTTTTGAAAAAGATCTGGCCGAGGTAGAATGGAGTGCATTACGAATTCATCTGCAACGTGATGCCCTGATTCTGGTTGCTCCCCAGCTTGATCTGGTCGAGGTGGCCTGCAAGGTTGCTGAAGATGCAGCCTCTGAAATCAGTTGCTGGATCGAACAGGGGCAAGTGGGCAAGCCGACAGAAGAACAGTTGACCGTATGGGAAACCCAACTCGACAAGCCCTTTCGGATGTTGATTGCGGCCCCCTATATTCTGCTTCAGGAAGTTCAGCATGCCTGAAGAATTTGTTGAAAAACTGGCTGGTTATCGCAGCCCTGATGTTTTCAACCCCTGGGGCGAGAGTGACCCGGAACATGATCTCGATACCCAGGGCCCTCGTATTCGGCGGCGTCAGTTGTCGGCCTACCTTCAGGAGCGAATCGGGCGGGCAAAGGTTTTGCTTCTGGCAGAGGCGATCGGTTATCAGGGCGGACATTTCAGCGGAATTCCAATGACCAGCGAACGGTTGTTGCTAGGTGGTTTGCAGCACAAGGGTCTTGTTGCCGCAGATGTTTTTCAGGGTCAGCCGCAACGGACCAGTTCACCAGCAATCAAACCGGAAGGATTTACCGAGCCTACAGCGACGATTGTTTGGGGATTTTTCCAGGAGTCTGGCGTTGATCCCCGCTCGGTCATTTTGTGGAACGCTTTTCCCTGGCATCCTTATCATTCTGCCCGCGGGATGTTGAGTAATCGCACCCCGACCGATGAAGAACTGGCGGCAGGCCACCAGGTTCTCAGACAGATGCTTGCCCTGGGTCGGTTCGAGAAGGTCGTGGCGGTTGGCAAGAAGTCGGCAGCCCAGCTGGAACAATTGGGGATTGCGGCTCTTGAGGTTCGTCACCCGGCCAACGGTGGGGCGGGAAAGTTTCGTAACCAGATGCGAAAGATTGTGACATCAGGATGAACTTGTGGTCTGAATTTCTGACGATTGCCCTGGTTCATCTGCTGGCTGTTGCCAGCCCCGGGCCAGATTTTGCCATGGTCCTGCGCCAGAGTATCATCAGCGGGCGACGCTCGGCGATCTATACCAGCCTTGGTATTGGTGGCGGGATTCTGGTTCATGTTTGTTACAGTCTGCTCGGTCTGGGTTTGATTATTTCTCAATCGGTCGTGCTGTTCAGTCTCATCAAGCTGGTCGGGGCCGCATACCTGCTCTATGTCGGATGGCGTTCGTTGCAGGCGCGTCCAGCCCAATCATCGAGTATCTCTTCTTCCGCCGCGGTGTCAATTTCGGCGGCACAAGCGTTACGACTCGGTTTTCTGACCAATGTCCTCAATCCCAAGGCCACGCTCTTTTTTCTGGCTCTTTTCTCGCTGGTGATCAGCCCGCAAACTCCGCTTTGGGCTCAGGTCGGTTACGGGGTTTATATGGCGTTAGCCACCGGAGTCTGGTTCAGTCTGCTGGCAATATTTTTGACCCGACCCCAGGTTAGAGCCTTTTTTTGCCGTTTTGGACACTGGGCCGAAAGGCTGATGGGGGGTGTTTTGATCGCCCTGGGAATAAAACTGGCGTTGGCCAGCCGTCAGTAGATTAAGGGTACCTGCTGTTTTTTTACCTACTTGCGTCGAAACAGGTCGGTCTTGAGGCTTGAAACCCGATCAAGAAAAAGGTAGCCGTCAAGATGATCCAGTTCGTGTTGAATCGCGATGGCTTCGAACCCCTCGGCACTGATGACCTGCAGCTGCTGGTTTTCGTCCTGGAATTGCACCACAATCCGTTCGGCCCGCATGACATTGCCCGTATAATCAGGGACAGACATGCATCCTTCGCGGACCAGTGTCTGGCCATCGCGCTCAATAATTTGCGGGTTGACCATCTGCAACAACCCGTGGTTCTCCTGTTTCTTCCCCAGTTTGCTTTTTGAGACATCCACAACCACAGCGCGTCGCATATCGTTGATCTGCGGGGCAGCAACGCCAACAGAATGACCGGCATCAATCATGGTATCGACCAGATCCTGCAACAGCTGCTGAACGCTGTCGTCCCAACAGGTGACAGGATTACAGATTTCTTTGAGGGCCGGATGGGGGTAAAGCAGAACTTCCTTGACAGCCATTGTTTTCTAAAGCTCCAGGGGTGTAATCGAGCGGACCGAGATATCAACGTTCATTTCGTTTTTAAGCGCGGTCATCCACTGCTCAACATCTTCAACGGTCATTCCGGCAGTGAGAATTGCTTCGATCATCATGACATAAACCGGGGCCTCTTTTTCGCCAATCAGCTTGGTGTTCAGATCGGTGATGTTGATCTGACGGTCGCCCAGTTCGCGGGCTACCCGATAGACGATTCCCGGTTTGTCAGCCCCGTAGACCGAGATCATACAGATTTCCCCTTGCAGATCGGGGCGCTCTTCTCCGCCCGGTTTCAGGGTTCGCAGGAAAACAGAAAGACCACTTTGCTCAAGAACTGCAAAAGCCTCACTGAGGGTGGTTTGATTCTGCATTTCCGGATGAGAAATAATCAGAATCATTGAAAACTGCCCGCCAAGGATCGAACAGCTGCTGTCGGCAATGTTGCAGCCGAGCTGATAGAGGATACCGGTGACTTCGGAAACGATTCCGGCACGATCACGACCGATGATCGTCAGAGCAAAATGACGCATAGATTTTTCTCCAGAGCCTGAAATGTGGGTGATCTTTTCATACGGGTTTCTGCTATACTTTGTATCATGTTCGTTGAAATTGGGGGCATTTTTTTCAACTCTTTTTCCCGGTTGATTGACAGGTTTGATGAATAACGACAGATTACTTTTGAATGATGGCGAGATTCCCCGGTCGCGTACTCGCATTGATGTGGCGGCAGAGCTCCAGTTACGGATCGGTCGTCTCAAACAGGATTTTTTTGACAGTGAATGTGGCCGGGTCGATTATCATCGCCTGCGTGATTCTCCCGGTTTTGCTGACTATTGTAACGACTGTCGCCTGTTGCAGGAATATGATCTGCTCAATTTGCAAACCCAGGAGGAAAAAATTGCCTTCTGGATCAATCTCTATAACAGTCTGGTGATTCACGGCATCATTGCTCTTGATGTACAAAAAACGGTCAAGGAAGTCTATGACTTTTTCGGGCGGATATACTACCGGATCGGAATTGCCGAGTACTCTGCCGATGACATTGAACACGGGATTCTGCGTAACAACCGCCGTCCACCTTACGGTTTTTTTCATCCTTTTGCCGACGATGATCCCCGAATGGCCTACCGGGTTGAACGGGTCGATCCCCGCATTCATTTTGCCCTTGTCTGTGGCAGTTCGTCCTGCCCGCCGATCAACTATTATGTTGCGGACCAGCTCGAATCCCAGCTTGAAATGGCGGCTGAGAACTTTGTCAATGGCCCGGAGGTCGAGATCGACCCGTCGCAGAATCGGGTAAGGCTGTCGCCAATTTTTAAATGGTATCGGGGGGATTTTGGTGGCCAGAAAGAGGTCTTTGATTTTCTTGCCCACTATCGGCGCGATGTCGGAGAAAAGGATTTTCTGCGTGAACGGGGTCATCATGCCCGAATCCAGTGGAAAGATTACGACTGGGCACTCAACAGCTGATCCCTGTCTCTCAGGGTTTGTTTCAGGAGGACTCATTAATGATGAAAAGAAGTGCTGTTTTCGGTTTTACTCTGTTGCTGCTACTTGGTGGGTGTGCGGGGAAAACTCTTGTTGAAAGTGATCTGGGTATCAAAGGGGCACCTGATTGGGTGAATGAAGGAACCCAGGTTCTCAATGACCGGGATGGTCGTCTCTTTCATGGTGTTGGGCAGGCTCCACCAATGGGGGATCTTTCCTTGCAGAAATCAACGGCTGACAATCGCGCTCGTGCCGAGGTTGCCAGGATACTTTCCTCATTTATTGATGTCGTCAGCAAGGATTTTGGCGACGCCAGCGGTACGGATGGTGAGATGATTGCTCGGCAGACGGTCTCTCGGCAGATTGAGAGCCTGACTAAAACCAATCTGAGCGGAGCCCGAATTATCGGACACTGGCGGGATCAGAAAACAGGTACGATTTACGCCGTTGCCGAACTGGATCTTGAACGTGTTAAACAGGTTCTTGCTGTCAGTCAGGAACTGAACCAGAGCTTTGGCAGCTATCTGCAAAAACGGGGTGATACGATTTTTGATCGTCAATTGGAGAAAACAAAATGAAGATGAAAAGAAGCTGGATTATGTTGGTCGTGCTGGCAACAACTCTGCTTGTCGGGTGTGGAACCCAGGTCAAGCGGATCGAACCGGATGATGTCCGGGATTTAAGCGGTGCCTGGAATGACACCGATTCTCGATTGGTATCCGAAGAAATGATCGCCGATATGCTCGAGCGCCCCTGGGTGTCAGATTTTATGGTGGATTATGGCAAACGTCCGGCGGTAATTGTTGGCACCTTGCGCAACCTGAGCCACGAACACATCAATATCAATACCTTCGTCAATGATATCGAACGGGCGATGATCAATTCCGGGCGGGTTGATTTTGTCGCTTCAGCAATCGAACGTGAAGAGATTCGTGGTGAACGCAAGGATCAGGATCTGAACGCGCGTGAAGATACGCGCAAGGCAATGGGACAGGAACGCGGGGCCGATTTTATGCTCAAAGGTCAGATCAACACCATTATTGACCAATCAGGCAAGAAACAGGTCCGCTATTATCAGGTCGATTTGACCCTGATCAGCCTGGCCGACAATCGCAAGGTCTGGCTGGGGCAGAAGAAGATCAAGAAGTTCGTCAAGCGCAGCAAATTGCGTTACTGAACAACTGCTGATTTCGGCAGATGAGATTTATCCTTTCAGCGATACCCTGGCTGTCATTGGGACTGTTGCTGCTTCTGGGCGGGTGCGCCTCGTACAGCAACAGCTTTACGCCCATTGCGCTTGAGATCGCTCAGCAGAACCCGGCTGGTGCGCTCAAACTTCTGGACAAAGAAAAAACGCCAGAGCGCAACCGCTTGCTTTTATTGATGAATCGAGGGCTGTTGCTGCGGATGCAAGGCCGGTTTGTGGCCAGTAATCAGGTTTTTTCTGCCGCCAAGCAGCTGGCCGAAAAACTTGATGCGTTGAGCTTACGTGAGCAAACCGCAGCCCTCGCGATCAATGATGCCATGCGCAGCTATGCTGGGACTCCCTATGAGCGGGTGATGCTCAATCTCTATTCTGCCCTGAATTATCTGGATCTTGGCCAGCTGGATGATGCCAGGGTTGAGGCTCTGCAGATTGACCTGCTGTTGGCGCAACTGGGGGATGACGAGGTTGGTCCGTTGTTCGACAACGATCCGCTGGCACGTTATCTGGCCGGGTTGATCTATGAATCGACCGGAGAAATCAGCGATGCGATGATCTCTTACCGCAGGGCCTATCAGGCCTATCTTGAACATCAAAACCGCTACGCGTTGGCGGTGCCCCGGCAGCTGCAACGAGATCTGCTGCGGGTGAGTGACGCTGTTGGTCTGACAGAAGAAAACCAGCAGTATCGCGCTGATTTTGCTCTCGACCATTGGCAATCCGCTGCCCGGAAAAAAGAGCAGGGAGAACTGATTTTTATTTTTAATAATGGTCTGGCACCGATCAAGGTTGAGCAATCGTTGACCGTTCCTGTTCCACCGCGTGGACAGTTGGTTCGGGTTGCGCTTCCTGCTTATGTGAAACGACCGGGCGGGTTTTCTGCGGCCAGGCTTGAAATTGCAGACCAGGTGTTTGAAACTGAAATATTTGAAAATATTGAAGATCTGGCAATTGCCGAGCTTGAGCGAAACCAGCCTGCTATGCTGGCCCGGGCGATTGCCCGGAATATTCTCAAGTACCGTGTGACAAAAGAAGCAGGCAAGAAGGATGATTTTGCCGGTTTTCTGGTCAACCTTACGGGGATTTTTACTGAACGGGCTGATACCCGCAGTTGGATGTCATTACCGGCCAATATCCAGCTGGCACGGGTGACATTGCCCCCGGGAACCTATGATCTCAAGGTTGATCTGCTGGATACGTCAGGACAACCTGTAAAAACTCTCGACTATCCGAAGGTTCTTTTAACCGCAGGGCATAAAACTTATCTCTCCTGTACCGAAGTTGCCCCGGATTCATTGCAAAGGAAAAACTGAATGCGCAGGATTATTGTCGGGTTGCTGCTGTTTTTAAGTGCCGGTTGTGCCGCTGATCGATCTGCCCCGGATTGGGTTGACGGCAGGGCTGCGAGCTATCCTGCGGCGCAATACCTGATCGGTCGTGGTCAGGGGAACACCGCCTCATTGGCGCGCGACCGAGCCCGGGCTGATCTGGCGAAAATATTTGAAGTGAGGGTTCGGGAACACAGCTACGAACGTCTGGAATGGCAACAGGGGCAAGGAGCAGATGCCGAGCTGCAAACCCGGATCATGCGTGATATTCGGGCTCAGGTCGGTCAGGTTATCAAGGGGATGCAGATTGTCGGAAACTGGCATGACCGGGAGGGTGATTATTACGCTCTGGCGGTTCTGGACCGCCAGGCAACAGCAAAGCGTCTTCGTAAAGAGCTTATGACCTGTGACAGGGAGACGCAGCAAAATATCGTACAGGCGCAGGGCGAAGATTTTCTGCCCGAAAAAGTACATGCGGCCTATCAGGCTCTGCGTACACAACAACGCTGTCAGCAATCGCGAAAAATGGTGCAGATTGTCGATCCGACTGGTAACGGAATGCCTGCAATCTATTCAATGGTTGCCTTGAAAAATGATCTGGAAACCCTGCTTGACCGTTGGCATATTGCGCTGGTGGTAGAGCATGATGAACTTGGAGGTGCCAAGGCTCTTCTGGCTGGTGCCCTGGCTAATACGGGAGTCCGTTATCAGGCAGATCCAGCGGGAGTGGATTATTTGCTAAAAGCCGAAGTCAGCAGTGAGCAACTGAAAACAGCTGATGGTTGGTACTGGGTTCGAGGCAGCCTGAAAATTTTCCTGCTCGAAGCAGACAGTGGCAACCAGGCCGGTTCACATCAATGGTTCTTTAAAACCTCGGCACGCCAGGCCGAAATGGCCAGAATTCGCGCCGAGAAGCAGCTGGCCGAAATCCTGGATCGGGAACTGCTGGAAACCCTCATGACATTCGGCGCCCCTCAGGTTTAAACCATCCTTAAGTCAATCCGGCAGGATTAGCCACAGGGACACTAGCGTCGCGCTGTTGCCAGCAGAGCACCAAAGCCGATAAAGACAGAGCCACCGATCTGGTTGAATCTTTTGATCCGTTGTGGTCGCATCAGCCAGGATTTGGCTTTGTGGGCCAACAGGGCAAAGAACATCAGAGCCACAAAAGAAAAAAACATCAGGGTTGAAATCAGAATGACGAACTGAAAAAACAGGGGCTGTTCAACCTGGATGAACTGGGGAAACAGAGCGGTCAAAAAAACGATCGCTTTGGGATTGCTGAGCGCGACTCCGCAGGCCTGAATAATGAGCAGGGTCGGGGTTTTGTCTGCCGGGTTGTGACAATTTTGCAAGTCGTTGAGTTTGAAGTCCTGCCGAAAAAAAAGTTTGATGCCCAGATAAACCAGATAGGCAGCACCCGTGTATTTAAGCAGGTTGAAAACCCTCTCCGAGGTATCGAGCAATGCACCCAGTCCGGTGATTGCAATAATGCCAAGAATCAAAAGACCGACAATGTTGCCCAGGGCGGCAAAACTGGCCTTGCGCCAGCCGTAAAGGCTGGTGTTGGTTATGATAAAGAGCACCGCCGGGCCGGGAGTCGCCGTAGCGGCCAGAACGCAGAGAAGGTAGATCAGCCAGGTTTGCAAAGTCATTTCGTGACCCGTTTTGTGTCTGTAATCAGTTTCCTGTCTGGTTCATTGCGTTGATAAACCAAAGGGGACAGGACGATGGTGGAAGAGACTCTCAGGCTCTGAGTTGGCTAAAGTTTTTTTTGCCGAGCCTTGCCGAAGCGGCATTATAGCAGGCTGTCGCCGATCAGGGTCAAGAGCAGCAGCGCCATTGACAGATTGACCAGATGGAAAAGTCGTCCACTGTCAGCCTGTTGCGCCCCGCGCAGTATTTCACGGGTTCCAGCCAGGAGCAAGGTAGCCAGCAGTGCCAGGTAGATGTCGGCCAGAAGCGGGTGGTGAATCATGCCGAAAAACAGGAAAAACAGATAACTTATCGCCAGTGCTACCAGCCAGCAGCTGTTGATGGCGAACAACCGACGTTCACTCAGCTGACGAAAGGGGGTGGGCAGTTTTGAGTCGAGTTGATCCTGTTTGTAGCGCCAGGCCAGCAACCAGAAATGTGGAACCTGCCATATCATCAGGGTCCCGGCCAGGATAACCGCAGCCGGATCAAACAGTGATCCCCCGCCAGCGCTGAAGCCGATCAGGGGAGGCAGAGCACCACAGATCGCTCCGGGAAAAACCGCCCAGGCGGTCTTTTTTTTCAGCGGAGTATAGACGCCGTTGTACCAGACAATGGCCAGAATGCCGAGCAGCAGGGGGATCATCTTGTCCAGAAGGACCAACAGCAATAAACCACTGGCGATTGTCCCCAGAGCCAGAAGCAGGGCCCGCGGGTGTGACATTTCTCCGCGCGGCAAAGGTCGGGTCCGGGTCCGTTGCATTCTGCCGTCTATTTCAACCTCTTGCAGTTGATTCAGGGCCGAGCAACCTGATGCCAGCAGCCAGATTGCAAAGGTCGCGATCAAAACCGGCAGATTGAATCTCTGCGCGGCAAAAAGACCCGCTGCCAGGGCGGACAAGGCAACCAGGCTGGCCAGGCGGGTGCGGAACAGGCGACACAGTTGGGTCAGGCTGCTGCCCGGGCTCGGCCCGACAAGGGTTGTCTGGATAAGAAATTGTTTCACTTGTCTATGACGGCCCCTTTCAGCAAGGTATCGATCATCGCATCGAGTTCTTCTTTGCTGAGATGATCAGCAGCAGGCATGATTGCCGGATACCCTTCGACAATGTCGCTGTCCGGCTGGCGGATGGCACGCCGCAGATAGCTGGCATCGACCTTCAGTTTTATTTCTTTTTCCCCACGTTTGATCTCAGTCGTGCGCCCGTTAAGGCCCTTGAAGCTAGGGCCAACCAAGGGGCTTCCATCGGTTGAGTGGCAGCCGAAACAACCATTATCTTCAAGAAGCTTGTTGCCATCGAGGGCCGGTTTTCTGTCCCCGTGCAGCAGGTAGTCGATAATATCATCAAGATCTTTTTCACTGATTTCATCACCATAGGCGGGCATGATCGGTGGAAATCCATCGACCAGATCTGCTTCGGGGGCTCGAATGGCCCGGCGCAGGTAATCGGCATCGATGGTGATTTCGTTCTTTAATCCTTCATTGCTGATGGTCCGTTTGAGTCCTTTGAGGGGGCCGAAAACCGGGGCGATACTGTTACTGCCATCGAAACTGTGACAACCCAGGCAGCCCTGTTTTTCAAGTAGTTGTCGTCCACGAGGAAGGGTTCTGGTGGTTTGCCCATTGTACCAGGCATCAAAATCGGCGGCGGACAGAACCTCGGCACTGGTGATCATGTCGGCATGTCCGGTGCCACAGTATTCGGTACAGAAAATATCGTAGCTTCCCGTTTCGGCTGCCTGAAACCAGACATAGGTTTCCACTCCGGGAACTGTGTCACGTTTGATCCGGAAGGCGGGCATGAAAAAACTGTGCAGGACATCGACAGAGGTCAGGTTGACCCGAATCGGTTTGCCAACCGGCACATACAGTTTGTTGCTGGTGCGGCCATTTGCGTACTCGAATTGCCATGACCACATGCGACCGGTGGCCTTGACTTCAAAGGCTCCCGCGGGGACATTGCGCAGGCCCAGATAGTTGGTCCAGCCATACCAGAACATGGTCAAAACGATCAGGGTCGGCAAGACCGTCCAGGTGATTTCCAGCCACAGACTGCCCGCGACATCTGAAGTCGGTTCGGGGTTCTTTGCCCGCCGATAACGGATAACGAACCAGATCATCACCAGAGTGATGCCCGCCAGCAACAACAGGGATGAACCAAAAATATAGATCAGGACCTTGTCGACCCCGGCAGCTGTTGGATTGGTCAGCGGATTCACAGTGACTCCTAACGGTAGAGCACATCAAAAAAGGTGAGGCCGATGAAGATGGCCACAACGGACAGCAGCACCAGTAAACCGATTTTAAACAGGCGTGACTCCTGACGCAGGTTCATGAAGAAGAAGATGACCAGCGCAGATTTGGTTGCTGCAATTCCAAGTGCTACCCAGATATTTCCTGCGCCCAGGTCGATGCGTGAAGCGACAACGGTCAGCCCGGTCAGGGTGCCAAGCAGAGCCCAGATGATAACGAAGGTTCGATAACGTACAATATGGTGAGTCTGTTCAGTCATCTTGCCTCCTCACAGAATCAGATAATAAAGCGGGAAGAGAAAAATCCATACCAGATCGACCAGATGCCAGTAGAGGGCACTGTTTTCAAGCAGGGTATAGCGGTCGCTGTTGACCCGATCTTTGCTCACCAGCACCGTCACTACAGAGATCAGGGTCGCGCCGACAATGACATGGAAACCATGCAGCCCGGCGGTGAAATAGTAGAGGTTGAAAAAGTGGGTGATGCCTGGGCCCATGGCTGCCAACTCTTCAGAACCGGGATAGATGCCGTGACCGATTTCGGCGGACCATTCGAAGAACTTGTTGACCAGAAACAGGATCGCCAGGGCAACGGTTGACCCGCAAAGCAGCAGGGTCTGTTTTTTTCGCCCTCGTTGAATGGCACTGATGGCCATGGCCATGGTCAGGCTGCTGGTTAACAGCACCAGTGTGTTGGCGCCACCGAAATAGATGTTCAGCTTGTGGCTGGCTATGCTGAATTGCTCCGGAAACTTGGCCAGCGAGACGGCATAGAGGATAAACAGGCCGCTAAAGAGAATGACTTCAGTGTAGAGAAAGATCCACATGCCAAAGCGTGCCCCGGTATCATCGCGATGTTCATGGCTCATCGGCAACCACTCCTTTGAAATCATAAGGGCCACGAGTGACAATCGGGTCTTCTTCGCCAAAGTTTTCCAGCGGTGGCGGTGAGGGAACCTCCCATTCCAGAGTGGCGCCACCCCAGGGGTTTTTCCCTACCGGGGTGCCATGACGGATACCGCGCCACAGATTGACAAACATGATGATCAATCCGACAGCCAGAATCCATGAGCCGATGGTGGCCACCATGTTGAGGGGGCCGAATTGCGGCAGGTAGTCGTAGTAGCGACGTGGCATACCCTGAATGCCGACCGCCTGCATGGCCATGTAGGTGACATTGAACCCGACAAAAATCAATGCCCAGGCAATGGTTGCGACCTTGTGGTTATACATGCGGGCAAAAAACTTGGGCAACCAGTAGTGGAGGGCGGCAAAGAAGGCAAAACCGGTCCCGCCGAACATGGTGTAGTGGAAATGACCGACGACAAAGGTGGTGTCATGCAGGTGGATGTCGCTGGCGGCGGCTCCCAATGCCAGCCCGCCAAGTCCACCAATAGCAAACAGAAAGATAAAAGACAGCGCGTAGAGCATCGGAGGCGCCAGCTGAATCGAACCTTTGTAAAGGGTCGAAACCCAGTTGAAAATCTTGATGGCGCTGGGAATGGCAACGATAAAAGTCAAAAAGGAAAAGATCATGATGGCCATGTCGCTCATGCCGCTGGCGTACATGTTATGAGCCCAGACCAGTGACCCGGCAAAGGCGATGGCCAGGCTCGAAAGGGCCATGGCCCAGTAGCCGAAAAGGGGCTTGCGGGCAAAGACCGGAATAATCTCCGAGATGACCCCCATCCCCGGCAGAATCATGATGTAAACCGCCGGATGACTGTAGATCCAGAACAGATGCTGGTAGAGGATCGGATCGCCTCCTTTGGCGACGTCAAACAATCCTGCACCGAAGATTCGTTCCAGAAAAATCAACAGCAGGGTGATGCCGATCATCGGGGTGGCCAGAACCTGAATCCAGGCCGTCGCATAGAGGGTCCAGACAAAGAGCGGCAGCTTCCCCCAGCCCATCCCCTTGCAGCGCAGGCGATGGATGGTGGTGACAAAATTGATCCCGGTGAGAATTGAAGAGAAACCAAGCATGAAAGCGGCAGAAACAGCCAGATTGACGTTGGTGGTGGTCTGGGTGCTGAAAGGAACGTAGAAGGTCCAGCCGGTATCCGGCGGTCCACCGCCACTGAAAATGGCGATGACTGCCAGCACCGCCCCGGCGATATAGCAGTACCAGGAGAGCAGATTGACCCGTGGAAAACTGACATCGCGGGCGCCGATCTGAATCGGTAACAGCAGATTACCGAAAGCCGCCGGGATGCTGGGAATGATGAACAGAAAAATCATGATTACGCCATGAACCGTGAACGTGGCGTTGTAGGTCTGGGCGCTCATAATCCCGGTTCCGGGCTGAAAAAGTTGCAGACGCAGGGCCAAACCAAGGGAAGCACCAACGATAAACATGGTGAGGATACAGCCCAGATAGAGCAGCCCGATCCGTTTGTGATCCGTTGTTGTGACCCAGCCCAAAAATCCGGGGCGTGAGCTTTCGGCGAAGAAACCGCCATAGCCGGAGGAGGATTCGCTCATGATTTTTTCTTTCTGCCGCCAAATAGAAGGAAGAGTAAAAATGAACCAAGAGTCAGCAGAATAACTGTGCCACTGACCTTGAGAAGATTGAAGGTGTAGCGTCGCCCTGCGGGATCGTAGCTGAAACAGAATTGCAGGGCTTTACGGATCGGGGTGCCGACCCGATCTTCAGAAGCCTCAACCAGCGCCATGGTCAGATCGAGCGGGGCAAAACGGTAGCCATTGAGGTAGCGGACAATTTTGCCTTTGCCGCTGACAACAAGGGCGGCAACCGGATGGAGGAAATCCTCACCCTTTTTCTGAAAACGGTATCCGGCAGAATCAGTCACCAGGCGGATGTTTTTGCTGTCACCAACCAGAAATGTCCAGGCTTCGGGGGGAAAGCTGTTGTTCAGTGCTGTCATGAAAGTTTTCTTGCTGTGTGCTGCAATTTCCGGGGTCTCTTCGGCGTCAATACTTAAGGTGACGACACGGTAGTCTTTTCCGGCGGTCAGTTTGATGTCGGGCAAGGCTTCGACCAGTCCCCCCAGCAACAGGTTGCAGACATTGCGGCACCGGTAATAGACCGGAACAATCAACGTTGGTCGATCGATCAGTTGTGACAGTTGGACCTGTTGTCCATCTGAGTCGGTAAAGAGGGTGTCAAGGGGCAGGTAGTCGCCAGGGCGTTCATCCAGCCAGTTGGGAGGGGGATCCTGTTGGTGATGTGACCCGGCGCCGTCGGCGCCTTCATGGGCCGAAGCCGTTGGCAGGGACAGCAACAGCAACAGGGCAATCAACAACAGAGAACGGTAAAACAATTGAATCCTCCTGTCAGGCGGTGGCGTGATACGGTTGGAGGCAATAGTTTACTTTTGCGGTTGTGATTATTTATCCAGATATCAATTTAACACAATCCCCCGAAGAGAAATCAAATTTTACCATGAAAATGTCTTGGCAACAGTTCGAAGAGCGCATTAAGATACCTTTCGCGAGCAAGAATAGATGACCGGTACCATGAACCAGATGGAGCAGACTATGGAAGAATTGGAGCGACGATTGACCGCCCTGGAGATGCGCTCGACCTTTCAGGATGAGTTGATTGAAGAATTGAACCAGGTCATTACCGCCTGTAATCTGCAGGTTCAGAAGCTGGTGAGCGAAAATCGCAATCTCAGGGAGATGATGCGTTCATTGGCTCCTGATTTGCCGGAATCCCCTGATGAATAGATTTTTTCCCTCACAACGAATCCTGCTTGAAGCAATCGTTCTGGTGACCTTTGCCGCGGCGGCGGGGATGAGTTTGAATTATTCTATAGTGATGAATGCCTTTACGGGGCGTAACGTTGTTGCCGCTCCTGCCCAGGCTCCGGCCCGGGAGTCTGAGGAGAAACTGCCAGTGCCGGTTGATTTTGAAGAACTGGATGAGTTGCTGGCAGCGGGGCATCTGCTGATTGATGCCCGTGATCCCGAGTTGTATCTGACGAGCCATCTGCCTGGAGCCATCTCTCTGCCACTGGGTGAGGTCGATGCCTTGTTGGGTGATTTCAAGGCCCGCATTCCACCAGAGACGCCGTTGATCCTCTACTGTAACGGTTTTGGCTGTCCTGATTCTTTTGACCTGGGGGTCAGGTTGTTGGCCGAAGGTTATCAGCAGGTCCAGGTTTACGAAGGTGGCTTTCCCGAATGGCGTGATCGCGGGCGCTCTCTTGAACAGGGAACTCCGCAATGAAAAATATTCTTTATCATCTGTGTCGTTTGTCGCTGGCGGCGGTCTTTCTTTATGCCGGTTATGTCAAGGGCAGTGATCCGGTTGCTTTTGCCGGTCAGGTCGCGGCCTATCAGCTTTTACCCTATGCCTTTAACTATCTGGTTGCGGCAACGCTTCCCTTTGTTGAATTGCTTTGTGGCGGTTTGCTGCTTCTCAACCGCCGGGTCCGTCCGGCCCTGCTGGTTCTCTTTGGGCTCAACAGCGTTTTTATCCTGGCCCTGATCAGTTTGTTGGTACGAGGACTGGACATCGACTGTGGCTGTTTTCATCCGGGTGCTGAAGGAGATACGGCAACCAGTCCACAGATGGCCCTGTTGCGGGATGTGGGGCTGATGGTTCTGATTGTCGTTGCCTGGGTCTTGCGTCACCAGCAGTTTCGAGAGTCCCTGGATGACTGAGGTCTGGCAACAGCAACTCAAGGATTCACTGACAACAGTTGACGAACTGGCTGAACGCTTCGATCTTGATCCTCAGCCGCTAAGGTCGATTGTTGAGCGGTATCCCTTACGGATCAGTCCGCATGCCCTGTCGCTCATTCAATCTCCTGCCGATCCTCTCTGGCGTCAGTTTATTCCTGATCCTCGCGAACTCCAGGATGAGGGATTGATCGATCCTCTTGGTGAAGAGGATCTTTCCCCGGTCTCAAGCGTTGTCCACCGTTATCCTGATCGGGTTCTCTTTCTGGTCAGCGGCAGCTGTGCCAGTTATTGCCGTTTTTGCACCCGTAAACGTAAAGTCGGTTGTGCGGGCAGCTCACCCAGCTTTCGGGATCTGCGCCAGGGAATCGAATATATTGCAGCCACTCCGCAGATTCGTGATGTTCTCTTTTCGGGTGGAGACCCCCTGTTGCTGCCCGATAATGTCCTTGGTGACCTGCTCAGCCGGGTCCATCAGATCCCGCATGTCGAGATGATTCGTATCGGCAGTCGGGTGCCAGCAACCCTGCCTGCGCGGATTACGCCCCGGTTGTGTCAGTTGCTTAAACAGTTCGCACCGTTGTTTCTCAATACTCACTTCAACCATCCCCGCGAATTGACCCTTGAGGCGGCAGAAGCCTGCGGGTTGCTTGCTGACCATGGCATTGTCCTGGGTAACCAGACGGTGTTGCTTAAGGGGGTCAATGACGATCCTGTGGTCATTCAGGAATTATTCTTCAAACTTCTCAAATTACGGGTTCGGCCCTACTACCTGCACCAGATGGACCTGGTGCGCGGTGGCGAGTATTTTCGTACTCCCCTGGCCACTGGTCTGAATATTATGAACAGCCTGCGAGGGCCGATTTCGGGTTTGGCTTCTCCGCATTATGTGGTTGATCTGCCAGGCGGCAGGGGCAAAGTGCCGCTCCTGCCGGAAAACCTTGTCTCATCTGGAAACTCGACCAGAATCCGATCTGTCTCTGGTGAGATGGTTAACTACCGGGATGTGTAACCTGTAAAGATGGCAATAGGACAAGGTTGGTCGTTATAATATAGGAAGTGCAGGCCGTAACGGTGTTTCTGATCGGGCTCTCCATGGGGAGGAACAGTGGCGTTGGAAGCTGCTCGAAGCTTGGCAGAAATGGTCTCTGCTGTAATGCTGGTAGATGCATTTGTTATTGATTACGATGCCGAGGTCGCCCAGTTGAATCACGGGTGCCTGGTGCCGGACACCTTTTGCCTGTGGAAGATTTTTCGGGGTTCAATCTTGTGTTGGAGAAACTCCTGCCGTGTCTACTGATTTATCATCCATTTTCACTTGCTCCTTTCATCAAAAAACACCCATATGGGTGATTTCATCCCTGATAACCTCTGTTAAGCTGCATTCCACTTGAGATCCCTTGCTGCAAACATCTTTGGCGGTGTTGCTTTTCGATAAAGGTCGATTGTCTCCTTGCTCTGGAGATTGATCCTGATCAAGTCGCAGGTCCTGCGAAGGAGGGTGTCCTGTCACCCTGAATTCCGGTTATTCCAGAAGGTCCCTGGCAAAACCAGCTCAAGGGCCACATGTCTTCAATGACTCGATTCAGGGTAGCAGGATAAGAACTAATCCTGCACGTATACATTTTTGCAATGCATTACTTTTTTCAACCCGCTCAAACCTTGCCTGTAAGTGAAGTTTTGCCCCAACCTGAATGGAGATTGGCTCATGTCCTTTTCGCCGAAAAGTTCGATGCGACTGTTTTCGGTCATGTTTCTGCTTTGCACTCTTCTGCCCACCCCAGGCTATGCTAAAAAATTAAACATCTGGAACGACACCAAGGTTA
>JAJRWH010000009.1 GCA_024276935.1 Deltaproteobacteria bacterium | reverse complement strand
TGATCCCCGCATCTACGAGGATTTCCCCCATCTTTTTACGTTCGGCCATGGTGTTTTATCCGGTTAGCATATTTAAGGTTTGGGTTTGATTGATGAAATGAAAATTTCTAAACGCTTATATATTGCTAATACTAGGGCTTATTGTCAACAATTAAACATAAAATAAGTACAGGTTAACAACTTTTCCGATCAGGAAAGATTTATTGACTTTTATCCGTCAGGTCAGGGTGTTCAGGACTGATTCTCTGTAAACAGATGCTCCAGATTGTGATAGTTATCCTGCTGTGTCGGCAGGGTGTTGGCAATTTTGTGGACTCTTTCAATGAGGCTTTGTTCAGCCTGATGGCGCAGTTCTGCAGCGGTTGTGGCCAGTCTTGTTTCATTTTCGGGTAGAGTTTCAAGGTCACGTGGCGAACGAGCCAGCTCACGACGCTGTGAAAAAAACTGTTGCAGCTGCTGCTGGTACTTTGCGTTGAAATGATAAACCTCGGGAACCAGGGCAGAAAAACTGCGGACTCCGATCACATCCTTGCCGACAGCGCGGTAGGCATCAAGAACTTCTGGTTCCATATCGTTGTAGTTCTGTTGCGGCATGTACATCCGTTGCAGGTATTGTAAAACTTTTTCAGTCTTCTTACGGTGTCCGCCGATCAATACCGAAGCTCCGACCTCGCCCTTACGCGCACCCTTGATCCAGGGAGCGCCGGTAATCCCGAAATCGTTGAGGACCGGCAGGTGCAGTAAAACCGACAGGGTGTTGATTGCCAGGGCGAAACCAGCCGAAGGTCCACCTACATTGTAGGAAGCGGATAGTAACTGGTGATGCAGGGTGTAGCCTTTCAGAAATTCACCCAAAAGTTTCGGAATATTGAGCTCTGGCACCAGAGACGCCAGATAGTTTTCAATCAGGGTCAGGGCTTCGCTGGCACTCTGGTTGGTCATTTGTACGGCCAGATCAAGCTCGGCCGCTCCCGATGCGGTAGAAGAGACGGCGCCAGTGACCAGGATCTTTTGGGGATGAATCTGATAGACCAGTGATGAGGCGATGGGCAAAATGACACCACTGACATCGTTGGCCCCAACCCCGACAACGAAGCCGATCTGTGGTTCTTCTGAAAGCTCTGTTTCCAGAAATTCGTCCAGTTGCTGTTTGCCTTTGCGTAAAGGACTGTCTGCCAGTTGTTGCCGGGCATTTTGCAGATGCCAGTGACTGATGGGAAAGTTTTTTTCGGCCTTGAGGTGTCGCAGGTGTTCAACCACTTCATTCAATCTGGTCAGGAGAGCCTCTTCACCCTGACGCGCCTTCAGCAACAGCGACGAATGGGGAGCCATGCCTTCAAGAAGCCCCAGGAGGATTTTGTAGTTGAAACGAACAAAGCGAACCTTTTCATCCTGATCTTGATCGATGACGCGCAAAAGTTCATCGGTGACTTCCATTTCTGTCTTGCGCAGGGTCCGAACCTTTTCGGCGAAGGCGGCGAAATCGGCAGGTGTTTCACACAGGGTTCTGGCCTGGCGAGCGATCTCTTCAGTGGTGAGCCCCTGTTCAAGGGGCAGGTCGCCCATTTCTTTGACAATGATGCGCTGGCCGTCTTCATCGCGCAGGTGACCGGTAACATTCAGAACCTTAAGCCGCTTGCTGCGAATCAGTGCCGGATCAAGAATGTCAAGGCGATTGGTTGTTAAAACCGTGAAGACCCGGTTCAAGGGTGATTCACCATCGATGATCGACAAGAATTTATTGGTTACCTTGTCATAGGGGCTTCCCCCTTGCGGGGATCGGCGAGGGGCAATGGCATCCCCTTCATCGAAAAAGACCATCGCGGGCGAGATCATTTTGGCGATATCGTAAACAGCTTCAAGATTGGCAACCATGCCGTCAAGTGGGCGGGTCGGATCGTTGAGATCGGCAAGGTTGACAGCCATGTCCTGGACATCCTGATTGTCTCCCAGCCAGGCCCGAACCATAAAGGTTTTACCCGAGCCAGGGGGGCCGGTCAGGACAACTCCTTTTTCTTCACTGACATTATAAAACAGGGCGTTATTGGCCATTTCGGAAAATTCGTTTTTGATCCCCCCGATGTATTCCTGCCAGGCGATGCCCCGGTCCATTTGGCCGACCAGACGGTTGTACAGAGCCCCGTAGGTATTGCGGGCAACCGATTTGAGGGCGTCACGGACCAACAGCTGATCATCCAGACATTCGGGACTGAAGCGGCCATGAATACTGATGACTTCAGAGACCAGGCGTCGCACATAGGCCGGGGTGATGCGCAGGCTGCGTTGCCTGAAAATGGGATAGAGTTTTTCGATGGCTTGTCCCAGTTCCTGTTCATCCAGATGTTTCGGGCGCGGATCATCAAGGTGGGCCGGGTCCATCTTGCGTCTCAATTCAAGGCAGACCACCTGGCGGAGATTCTCGGGGTCCTCCCAGGCTTCGTTCAGGTCGATGACCAGTCCGCGTTCGACAAAACGGCGGTAAATCGCCGGGTCAAGCTGTTCGGGCTGGTCGGTTGTCGCGAGCATGATGCAGTCACGCTGACCATGGATTATCTCATCGATAATAATATTGGCTGCGTCGACCAATGAGCTTTGCTGACCCTTGACACTACTCATCTGATCCGGTTTGCCAAAGGCACTGTGGGCTTCTTCCAGATGGCGCAATGCCAGCTTGCGAGGGTCGCCCATGGCGGTTCGTAAATAATTTCCCGGTTCACCGGCCCAGGCAGTCTGATAGTCATTGGGCGTTATCTCGGCATAGTCGACCTTGATTCCTTCTTCATCAAGCGAGGAGAGTGCCGTGCTGATCAGGTTGCGAAACAGGTAGCGCACAATCGGCAAGCGTGAAAAGAATCTCAACCGGGCCCTTTTGCGTCGGCGTTCAATGCGGATGGCCAGTTCCAGATCAACCTCTTCGAGGCTGCGCCAGATCGGTTGGTTGGCCATCACTTCTTCTCGCTTGGCTTTGAGATCGATGACCGGTTTGACTTCAGAGGAAAAGAACACTTCTTCAATCGCCTGTTTGACGGTGGCGCTTTTACCGCTGCCAGAGTTGCCAATGACCAGAATCAACGGAGCCCGTGGCACCTTGGGGTCTTCGGTATATTCCTTGAGGATATAGCTGTGATACAGCTTTTCAAAAATTTCACGAATATCAGGGGGGACGAAGGTGTCGATGGTTTCACGTTCAAGCAGATAACTGAGATAGTGAAAATCTTCGGGGGTCAGTTCTTTGGTCAGAATCCGGTTCCAGGCGGCACTGGCATCCTGTGAGCCCGCTGCTTCGAAGCGTTGGTGCCAGTCGTTAAGTTTGCGAGGATCCCGGAGAAAACTGAAATCTCGCTGCGGACGTTTATACAGACGTCTTAAGCGACGGGCCAGACGCTGAGTGAAAGACCGGCTGGGGTCATGCTGGTGCAGGCGGCGCAGAACAAAGCGTCGGGTTTCGGTGCCCCAGCCTGCGACCAGGTCTTCAATCTGCGCGATTCGTGGTTCCGAAAGGCTGACGTAGACCGGGGTTCTGGTTTTGCGTATCTGCGGCATGGTCGTCCCTTGTTTGCGGCGGTCGGGGGAGGGCCTGTCCTGTCTGATCGGCCTGCTGTTCGTTTTGTTGCCGGGTTGGGGGCAGTGGCGGCAAGGTGATGCTGGTTGCCGAGCCTGTGTTGTTCAGAACAAAGGTATTTTGTCCCTGCTGGTTTTTTTCGTAGGCAGCTGCCCATTTCTGCTGGTTGAGAAAATCGAACAGGTAGGGATCGCTACGGCGGTCAAGACCTAAGGTCTGACGCATGTCACGAATTGAATCCCGGTAGGCAGCATAGATTTTGCGTGTTCGGCTTGCTTCGAGATCGGCGGCATAATTCTCGGCTTCAGCGATCAGTTCCCTGCGCTTTTTCTCTTCGCTGGCGGCGGAAAGTTTGTCGCCATAACTGGTGTCGCGCAACACAAAAGAAACCACGCTGATTCCGTATTTGTCTTCGAGGGTCAGCCCCCCTTTGTTCAACGGTCGGTCTTTGAGGCTGCGATAGATCTGTTCTTTGATCCGCTCCCGGTCCGAGATCAGTTCGTTGATCGACTGGCTCTGCATGACATCTTTGACCAGTCCGTCAAAATCATTTTGCAGCAGAGTTTTCGGTGAGCGGTTTTCAATCCCCCAGCGTTCAAGGTCGCGAATCCGATAGGTCATCATTGCACTGGCCCAGAGGGCAACGTTGCCTTTAGACATGATTCGTCGTGGGTTGGACGAACTGCCAAGATGCAGCTCCTGATTCATCAGGGGAACTTCAAGCTCAATACGGGTAAAGATTGGCAGCCGGATATGCCAGCCGACTTTGGTGACAGCAATCCGTTCACCCGACAGAGTTTCGACGATAATTGCGTAATTACGGCGAACTTTGTAAATGGTGCGACTGGCATAGAACAGAGCGACACAGCTGTAGATCAGGAAAAGGGCGAGGAAAACCAGCAGAGTTCTTTTTAGCAGGGTTTTCAGGCGAGCACGATGGAGCAAACTGGTGTGAACTTCCTGATTCATACCAAATCTCCCTGTGGAAAAAGGTGTGATAATTTAAATGCTAGCATCCTTTTGTTGATTGTCGCGTTCCTGACCGAAAAAAATAACGAAAGTGATGTAAAAACAGTGCTCTTGCCATTTTTTGATGGACTGATGAGCTTGCGGGATGCATCGCTTATTGTTCTGAAGAAACGGAGCCGGTCTGTTTTCTTGCATTTCAACTGCTGGCCGTTAGACTTTAATCTGCACCCTTTATCCAGCCGGAACTCATAGATTCAGGGTGAGAACTGAAAATTATAAGCAAAGTATCTTTGTCCGAGAGCCAAAAAACATGCTCGAACTTCTGAAGCAATTACAGCAGGCCTCAGCAGCAATCGCGGCGGCGGTCGAACCGGAAGATGCCGAATCTTTGCTGCTGGAGCAGTTGCGTTTACTGTGTGGTGCTGATCTGGCTTTGCTGCTGCAACCGGTTGCTCCCCAGCATTGGCGGGCGATTCGCTGTCTTCCACCTGAGGCTGTTACGGCATCGCAACCTCCCGTTGAGGTCATCTGGGGTGCGGGTGATGATGGTGGTTTGCAGCGCAATGCCATTGAGCAGATTTTGCAACAACGGCAGCCCCTTTATTGTGATGAGCCAGTCAAATCGGGAATCTTCGATTTTTCTCATCTGCGCCTGCTTGAGGTGGGGATGGACTGCCGGGTCGTTGCCAGTTTGTTGCTGCCGATTGCAGGCCGTGACGGGCGAGCCGAAATGATTGTTGAACTTCTTCGGCTGGAGCAGGGCAAGGGGCAACCTTTTTCAGAAGCAGAACAGGCTGCTGCGGCAATTTTGACCCAACAGGCCGCCGCAGGATGGGTGCGCATGCACTGTCGCCGTGAACTGAGTGAGTTGTTTGAATCTCTGATTCAGCTGATCGGCAGTGCCATTGATGAGAAATCTCCCTTCGCCGGTGATCATTGTCGGCGGGTTCCGGTTTTGACAATGCTGCTGGCCAGAGCTGTTTCTGCCAGTCATTCTGCGGCGTTTAGAACGATACATTTTACTGAGGCCGAACTCTACGAACTTGAAGTGGCCTCCTGGCTGCACGATATCGGCAAACTGATCACGCCTGTTCACATTACCGATAAAGCGACCAAGCTTGAAAGGACCTTTGATCGGTTCGATCTGGTGCGAACCCGTTTTGAAATCATCCGTCGGGATCTGGAGATTATGCGTCTGCGGGCTGCTGAAAAGACTGATGAGGTCGATGTTCTGGCCCCGGGCGGAGACCCTCAGCAGATGCTGGATGATTTACGCTTTCTGGCTGATTGTAATCAAGGGCGAAATCCCTTGCAGAAGGATGAAACCCGCCGGGTGACCGAAATTGCCAAACGTTATCGCTGGGTCGATCGTCAGGGCGAAGAGATGCCAGTGCTGACTGATGACGAGGCGGCCAATCTGATGGTGGTTCGTGGCACCCTGACCGATGAAGAGCGTGAAATGATCAACCATCACGTGGTTTCAACCATTAATATGCTCGATATGCTTTCGTTCCCGGATGAACTTTCCAGGGTGCCTGAGATTGCTGGTGCCCACCATGAATATCACAACGGGCGGGGATTTCCGACCGGGTTAAGTGGTGATCAGATGTTGATGCAGGCACGAATTCTGGCATTTGCTGACCGATTTGAATCGGTCAGTGCGGGCAGTCGCCCCTATAAAAAACGCAACAGCCTCAATCAGGCCCTGCAAATTATGCGTGAGATGGTTGCTGAAGGCGAGGTTGCGCCCGATCTGTATCGTTTGTTTGTCGAAGAAAAACTCTATGAGCGTTATGCGGCCGAGTTTTTGAGCCGGGATCAGATCGGCCCGGTTGATACCACGGCCCTGTTGCAGGGGTTGGAGGATATGACATAAACCGCATAAATCTGGATCTTAAATCGCGACCTCGACCCTGATCGGGTTTAGAATTTTGGCCGCATCTGCGGGTTCAAGCTCGACCAGAAATCCACGTTTACCGCCATTGATGTATATCCTGTCAAGATCCAGAATTGTTTTTTCGATATAGACTGGCAGCTTTTTGCGTGTACCAAAAGGAGAAATGCCACCGGTTTGATAACCGGTTAATGCGTCTGCGGTCTGAGGAGAACAGGGGGTGATCTGTTTGACACCAAGTTGTCGGGCAAGATTTTTTTGCGAAACTTCCTGGTCGCCGTGCATCAGGATAATTAATGGTTGCCGGTGGTCTGTTTCCATAACCAGGGTTTTTATCACCTGATGTTCATCGACCCCAAGTTCTTTGGCACTGACCGCTGTGCCCCCTCGTTCCTGATACTTGTAGGGGCGAGGAGTAAAAGGAATATTGTGTTGACGCAGTTGGCGGACAGCTCGGGTAACGGGCGTTTTTTCTCTGGCCATTTGTTGTTACATCCAACTGAACGGAATGGCAATAATACTGACAGCGGTCAGGGCGACACACAGCCAGGCCAGAATTTTAAAAAGATTTTCAGTCTTGCGCTGGCCGCGAATGCTGGTGGGAACCAGCCAGCCGAAGGCGGCACCGGTTAGCAGTCCACCAAGATGGGCGGCATTGTCGGCACCAAGCATCAGGCCGAAAATGAAAGCCATTACAGCCCACTGAAACATGAAGTTACGTTGCTGAATCGCTACCGCACCGCCCATTCGGTGAAAGTAGCTGACCGAAAAACCGATCATACCGAAAATGGCACCGGAAGCTCCGACAACCGGTACCAGCGGATGCCAGACATAACCGGCAAAGGTTGCGGTCAGGGCACAGAGGGTATAAAGCGTAAACAGGCGGGGCCAGCCAATTTCACTTTCGAGCAGGGGGCCGACCTGATAGAGAACCATCATATTGAACCCGAGATGGATCAGCCCCCCGTGGGTATAGGCGTAGGTGAGACAGCGCCACCACTGGTTTTGTTGAAATACCAGCGGCCAGAACTGACCGCCCCAATGAAGCAGTAACTGGGTAGGTGGACTGAAAATCGCCCGCATTTGCAACCCAAGGATTGTACCGTGCAGAACCATCAGGGTGAAAAGAGCCAGGTTGACATAAATCAGAATCTGAACCAGTGAATGGCCACTCAGTGAATTGCGGCGAAAAAAGCTGTGTCGCGTGTAGGCGTTCAAGATCAATCCTCTTTTGTTGGTGTTTGTGTGTTACCCTAGCCCAGATTGATGCTTCCGGCAATAATCTCTGTCGATTTAATGCATCTGAAACTTGAAAGATCTGCATAAATCCTGCAAACTTCCAGATAATGTAGCTGGCAAGGTGTTATCTGGTATTCTTTCATTAGGCACCCCGTTTTCATTTTTAACCACAGGAGAGAAGTTATGCCCCTCGAATCGTTGAATCCGGCGACTGGAGAACTGTTGCAAGAGTTTGCTGAATGGCCGCTTGAAAAGACCCTGGCCGTTGTTGATGAGGTTGCTGCGGCCTGGCCGACATGGAAAGAAAAGAGTTTTGCTGAACGTGCCGTATATATGAAAAAAGCGGCTCAGATTTTGCGGGATAAAAATGAAGAACTCGCACGGCTGATGACGCTGGAAATGGGCAAACCGATCAGCGGAGCTCTGGCCGAAGTGGGGAAGTGTGCGGCGGTGTGTGATTTTTATGCAGAGCAGGCTGCAAAAATGCTGGCTGATGAACCTTTGCAAAGTGATGCAACCCAGACTCTGGTTGCATTTCAACCGTTGGGAACCGTCCTGGCCGTTATGCCGTGGAACTTTCCGTTTTGGCAGGTCTTTCGTTTTGCTGCTCCGGCCCTGATGGCGGGGAATACCGGATTACTCAAACATGCGTCAAATGTCCCTCAGTGTGCTCTGGCCATTGAGCAGGTTTTCGTTGAAGCAGGTTTTCCGGCCAATGTTTTTCGGAGTTTGATGATTGGCTCCGGACAGGTGGCAGCCGTCATTGAGCATAAAGCGGTGGCAGCTGTTACCTTGACCGGCAGTGATGCTGCCGGGCGTAAAGTGGCTGGCAAGGCTGGAGAAATGCTCAAAAAAACCGTGATGGAACTGGGGGGGAGTGACGCCTATATCGTGCTGGATGATGCTGATCTTGATGAGGCGGCAGCTGTTGGTTCGCTGGCGCGTTGTGTCAATTCGGGACAAAGTTGTATCGCGGCGAAGCGGTTTATTGTTGTCGACGCGGTTTATGACGCTTTTCTTGAGAAATTTACCCGGGCCATGCAGGGGCTGAAAACCGGTGATCCTCTCGACCCGGCGACCGATGTCGGTCCTCAGTCTCGCCCTGATCTGATGGCAGAACTTCATCAGCAGGTTCTTGATACGGTTGCTGCAGGGGCAACCCTGCATCTGGGCGGTGCGCCTCTCGAAGGTAAGGGTTGTTTCTATCCACCCACCATCCTGACAGATGTAAAGCCGGGGATGGTGGCCTGGCATGAAGAACTGTTCGGTCCGGTCGCGACGGTTATTCGCGTCAAGGATGAAACCGAAGCGATTGAGGTTGCCAATGACTCGGACTTTGGCCTGGCAGGCTCGGTCTGGACTCGCGATTCGGCGCGTGGATTAGCCGTGGCCAGGCAGATAGAAACAGGTGGGGTTTTCGTCAATGGTATGAGTAAAAGTGATCCGCGGGTGCCTTTCGGCGGGATCAAACTGTCAGGTTACGGACGCGAACTTTCCCATTATGGGATTCGTGAGTTTGTAAATATTAAGACACTTTGGGTGAAATAACCCTTTTTCTGGAGATTTATATGGATAATGATCATGATCCGAACGTCATCGACCTTGATGCGTTGATGCGGAAAAAAAAGGAACAGTTCCAGGGGTTTTATAATCGCTTTGGCAAGATTTTCAGCAAAGGCTCGCTGTTATTGCCACTGCTGATTCTGTTGCTGCTGTTCTTCAAGATGGCCTACGTTTATGTTGAGCCCAATGAATATGGCATCAAAATTGTGCGCATGGGGTTCAATAAAGGGGTGCAGAAGCACGTTTACGGGCCGGGATTGCAGTTTGTGATCCCCGGTTTGCAGGAAATGGAAACCATGCCCCGTGATCTCCAGGTGCTGGAATTGACCGATTATCCTCGGACGGCTTCACGTTTTGCCCGGATTGAAAGGGCGGCCTATATTCAGACCTCGGACGGTTTCTTCGTCAATGTCGATGTTTCGATTCTGTACAGAATAGTCGATCCCTACATGGTCTTTACCACCATCGGGCCTGGACGTCTGTTCGAGGACAACGGGATCATTCCCAAGACCGAACCGGCACTCAAGGCAACACTGGGTGGGTTGACGACCGAAGAATTCTACAACAGTCCTTTGCGGGTAGCCAAAACCGAAAAAGCCAAAGAGTTGTTGAACGCTGAACTCAAGCTTAAGGGGATTGAGGTTGAGCAGGTGCTGGTGCGCTACTTCCGCTACAGTGATGAAATTCAGAAAAATATTGAAGAGAAAAAACTGAAGGACCAGCTGGTTTTCAAGAATCAGGCTGAAGGTCGGGCCGCTGTTGAAGATGCCAAGCTGAAAAAAATCGTTCAGGAAGGCAAAGTGACGGTTGCGGTTGAAATGGAAGGTGCGCGTGCCTACGTCACCAAACGAATTGCCGAAAAGGACCGTTATGTGCGGACCAAGGAGGCCGAGGCTGATTTGCTGGTTAAGTTGGCTGAAGCCCAGAAAGTCAAGTTGAAAAATGCAGCGTTGCAAGGGAAGGGCTCTGATCGGATGGTCGGGTTGAAAATGGCCGATGTTTACAAAGGCCTCGATGTGATTGTCCTGCCGAGTGACGGCAAGTCAGGGGTCAATCCGCTGGACCTTGATCGTACTTTGAAGATGTTTGACGTACGTCAGGGAGGTAAAAAATGAAAAATTTTATTTTGACCATCATTCTGCTGTCGAGCTTTTTTCTTTCAGGCTGCGTGCTGAACAGTACCGGCAAGACCGAAGTCGGGGTACGCACGGTCAAGTTTTCCCTGTTTGGAGAAAAAGGGGTTGAGGATAAAATCTATCCTCCGGGTTCTACCACCTTCTTTCTGCCGTTTATCAATGACTGGCACACATTCGATACCAAGTTGCAGAACCTTGAGATGACCGCCGAGGTGCGGCGTGGTGATCGCAACTCGAAAGATGATCTGCTGTTTAAGACCATTGACGGCAACGATATCAGCCTTGACGTGATTATTGCCTACCGGATCGATCCGAAAAAAGCGCCTTATATCTTGCAGCATGTTGCCACCAGCGACAGAGCGTTGCGAGATAAGGTCGTGCGGACGATTGCACGTAGTAAGCCACGTGATATCTTCGGCGAACTGGAAACCGAAGAGTTTTATGTGACCGAAAAACGCCAGGCCAAAGCAGACCAGGCCAAAGAAAGTTTGCAGAAGATTCTGGGCCCCTACGGAATCATTGTCGAGCGGGTTTTGACCAAGGATTATCGTTTTAATCCCGAGTATCAGCAGGCAATCGAAGACAAGAAGATTGCTGATCAGATGGTTGAAAAAAACAAATCAGCCCAGAACGCGGCACGCGAAGAATATCGTAAAGAACTCGAAATGGCCAAGGGCGAGGTGAATAAACTGATCGCCGATGCTGACGGGGTCTACGCTAAAGCCAAAATTGAGGCGGATGCCTATTATGAAAAACAGAAGTTTCTGGCTGATGCCATCAAGGCCGAAGGTCAGGCTGAAGCCCAGGGGATTTCCCAGATGAACAAGGCACTGGCCGGAGCAGGTGGTGAGACGATGGTCAAGTTGCGGGTCGCTGAAGCCCTGCAAGGCAAGAAGATCCTTCTGCTGCCAATTTCAGGGGGTGGGATGAACCTGAAAACCACCGACATAAACTCCCTGATCGAAACCATGGGGGTTAAGTCGATGAGCAAACCCCGGGTTAAGCCAAAGACTAAAACCAAGTAAGAGAAAAGACAGGTTGCACCAAAACGGCCCCCTCGCTTCAAGCAAGGGGGCCGTTTTGGTGTGGAGCGGTTCAGAGATGTTGGAGAAACTTTTCGACGTTTCTGATTTCAATCCCCCCGGCTTTATATTCTCTTCTCAGTTGACCGACAATCTGTACGGCAGGGAAGGGGTAGCGCGTCGCAAAGTAGACCAGGTTCTTGTCCGGTTTAGTATCTGATGTTTTGACTTCGATCATTTTTTCAATTTTTTCATCCTCGGCAATACAGAAGTCGACTTCCTTGCCATCTTTGGTTCTTAAATAGTTGAGCGCGACATTTTTTCCGGTTTGATCTTCACGCTCAAGAATATGTTTATAGAGACTTGTTGCAACAAGGTTTTCGAGCTGTGCGCCCTGGTTTCCCACGACCATTCCCTGATCATAAAAATAGATTTTCGGTTCCTTGATCAAAGAGCGTGAGATGTTGCGGGAAAAAGGGGTGATACGAAAGACAATAAAAAGGGCTTCAAAGATCTGGATGTATTTTTTTACTGTGTTCGGTGCAATTTGAAGATCTTCCGCGAGGGATTTGTACGATATCGGTGAGCCAACTCTGCGTTGTAGCAGTTCAAGCAGTAATTGAATGGCGCGCAG